>NZ_JAHHPS010000108.1:0-4133 GCF_024606275.1 Endozoicomonas sp. SESOKO4
GCACGACTGCATGGATGCAGGAGCTAGAGCAACGCAGGAGCAGTTGCCGCGTAGGACAGTCTCTTCCCGGTCAGCCTTCCGGATCAATAACGCTATAGCTGTTAGCGACGCAGACCCAGACGCTCGATCAGGGAACGGTAACGCTCAACGTCTTTGCCCTTCAGGTAGTTCAGCATATTACGACGCTGGTTTACCATGCGGATCAGCCCACGACGAGAGTGGTGATCCTTGTGGTTTGCCTTGAAGTGACCCTGCAAACCTTCGATGTTTGCAGTCAGCAGAGCAACCTGAACTTCAGGGCTACCGCTGTCGCCTTCACTACGACCGAATTCCTTGATAATTTCTGCTTTCTTTTTAGCAGTCAAAGCCATTGCTTTACACTCCGTTTAATATGCATCAACAAGCAGGTATGACCGTGCATATTTACAGCCAACCATTAAGCCTTGGCAGCACCTGCTGCCAATCAGGTGACGAATTCTAACATCAACCTCCAGCCGGAAGCCAGTCCGTTAAAGCCACCATACTGCAGAAAGATAATCTGTCTTAGTTTCCGGAACTGATCAGTCTCTTGGGTGCAACACGACCGTCTTCGTCAATCTCTCCAATACCCAGGAATCGAAGCACTTCCTGGCCCTCAACCTCTTCCTGACCATAGATACGGACATTACCACTGGTAGGCGCCTGAGGCACCTGAACCGGTTGCCCCTGACTGATGTAATAGCTGCTGGTTGCCCCCAGACGAATCTGAGGCCAGTCACTCACAGAAGTATCCAATGGCAGCAGCAGTTCATCCAGAGCCTTGTGACCACCGCCGTCGCGAATATCTTCGAGCTCTGCCAAAGTGTAGGACTGGTGTTCAGTATATGGGCCTGCCTTCATTCTATGCAGCTCGGCAACATGCCCGAGACACCCCAGAGCTGCACCAATATCTTCAGCCAGAGTACGAACATAAGTGCCCTTGGAGCAATCCACTTCAAGGATCAGCCTGTCACCTTCAAAGTCCAGCAGCTCAAGACGATAGATGGTGATGCGTCGTGACGGACGCTCAACAACAATACCTTGACGAGCCAGCTTGTAAAGCGGTTCACCATTGTGCTTCAGCGCTGAATACATACTGGGAATCTGATCAACCTCACCACGGAAGCGATCAAGGATAGCTTCAACTTCAGAACGGGTAACATTCACCGGACGCTGCTCGACTATCTCGCCTTCACGGTCACCGGTCTCCGTCTGGATACCCAGCTTGACTTCAGTTCTGTAGGACTTATCCGATTCCAGCAGATACTGTGAAAATTTTGTCGCCTCGCCCAGACAGACCGGCAAAACTCCGGTAGCCAGAGGATCAAGACTCCCGGTATGGCCAGCTTTGGCTGCACCATAAAGCCGCTTGACACGTTGCAGAACGTCATTGGAACTGACACCCTTAGGCTTATTCACAACAACAATACCGTCCACCCTGCGGCCACGGCTACGTCTGCGTTTAGACATCAATTACTCCTCAGACTCACCCTGATTATCACTGTCACCAGAACGAGCTTTTGCAATCAACTCACTCATATACGCACCACGCCTCAGACTGTTGTCATAATGAAAACGCAACTGGGGAATGATACGCAACTTGATGGAACGGGCCAGCTCGCTGCGGAGGAAACCGGCAGCACTCTGCATAACCTCCAGGTTCTCATCAACACTTTTCTGGTTGTTGACGCTCTCTTGGTCATCCATGCCCAGAAAAGAAACAAAAACATCGGCAAAGGCCAGATCGCGGGACACTTCTACCGCGCTGACGGTTACCATACCTAAACGAGGGTCTTTCATCTCCAGCTGGATCAGCTGGGCCAATTCTTTCTGAATCTGGTCCGCTACCCGCTGAGTTCGACTGTATTCTTTAGCCATTGGGGATTAAAACCTGCTGATATGAGAAAGCCCGCAGTCTTTGCTGCGGGCTTCTTTCTTTGGCAACCGACCGAGTATGAGCAGATCGGCCGAACCTGATTAAAGAGTACGCTTGACTTCAACAGCCTTGTAAACTTCGATCTTATCGCCTGGCTTCACGTCGTTGTACGACTTGACCGCAATACCACACTCCATACCTTCGCGAACTTCCTGTACGTCATCCTTGAAGCGACGCAAGGATTCCAACTCGCCTTCAAAGATCACCACGTTGTCACGCAGTACACGAATACGGTCGTTTCGGTAAACAATACCTTCAACAACCATACAGCCAGCCACCGCCCCGAACTTCGGTGAACGGAAAACGTCACGTACTTCTGCAGTGCCCACAATCTGCTCACGGGTATCGGATCCCAGCATACCGCCCAGAGCCTTCTTAACATCGTCAATGATGTCATAGATGACACTGTAGTAGCGCAGATCCAGTTCTTCTGCCTCAATCACCTTACGGGCAGAAGCATCAGCACGAACGTTAAAACCAACGATAACGGCATTGGAAGCCATAGCCAGGTTAGCATCGGTTTCAGTGATACCACCTACGCCACCAGAAATAACCTTAACTTGAACTTCGTCGTTACCCTGCTCTTCCAGAGAAGTAGTCAGAGCCTCCAGAGAGCCCCGGACATCTGCCTTCAGAACGATATTAAGGGTCTTCTTCTCTTCAGAGCCCATGCTGGAGAAGATATTTTCCAGTTTGGAAGCCTGCTGACGAGCCAGTTTGACTTCACGGTATTTACCCTGACGGAACAGTGCGATTTCACGAGCCTTGCGCTCATCCTTAACCACAATCAGCTCATCACCAGCATCAGGAGTACCGTCCAGACCCAGAATTTCAACCGGAATGGAAGGGCCTGCATCTTTGATCGCCTTACCGTCTTCGTCCAGCATCGCACGAACACGGCCGTATTGCTGACCTACCAGGATGTTGTCACCCTGCTGCAGGTTGCCGGACTGAACCAGAACTGTTGCGACAGGGCCACGACCTTTATCCAGACGGGATTCAACCACCACGCCTTTAGCTGGACCTTTGTCTGCGGCAGACAGCTCAAGAACTTCAGCCTGAAGAAGTAATGCTTCCAGGAGCTCATCAATTCCCTGCCCGGTCAGAGCTGACACATGAATAAACTGAGTATCACCACCCCACTCCTCAGGAATCACTTCTCTTGCAGCCAGTTCGTTTTTCACACGATCAGGATCTGCAGCTTCCTTGTCGATCTTATTCACAGCAACAACGACTGGAACACCAGCAGCCTTGGCGTGCTGAACCGCTTCTTCGGTCTGAGGCATAACACCATCATCAGCCGCAACCACCAGAATGACGATATCTGTTGCCTTGGCACCACGAGCACGCATGGCGGTAAAGGCCGCGTGCCCGGGAGTATCCAGGAAAGAAACCATACCGCGCGGGGTATCTACGTGGTAAGCACCAATGTGCTGGGTGATACCACCGGCCTCGCCTGCTTGCACACGACTCTTGCGGATGTAGTCCAGCAAAGAGGTCTTACCGTGGTCAACGTGACCCATTACTGTCACAACCGGCGCACGAGGTTTCTCCTCAAAATCGGTTACGCCATCTTCCTGATCTTCAGTCAGAGAGTCTTCAATGCTGTCAGCCTTGACCAGTTTGAAGGTGTGACCCATCTCTTCAACTACGATGGATGCAGTATCCTGGTCAATCACCTGATTGATGGTCACCATGGAACCCATTTTGAACATCGCCTTGATGACGTCAGCAGCCTTGACAGCCATTTTTTGCGCCAGCTCAGCAACAGTGATGGTCTCAGGAATAGAGACTTCGCGTATTACCGGAGCGGTTGGCTTGGTGAAGCCGTGAGCTGCCATGGATTCAGGCGTAATTGTGCGGGCTGCCTTACGGCCGCCACGACGATCATCTTTACGACCTGCGTTGCGTCCGCCACGCTTCTCACCACGACGACCGCGTTCTTCACGGGGCTCATCACGGCGATCTTTGCCTTTGCGGTTACGGCCGCGCTTATCACCTTCCGGAGTCGGCATTGGCGCAGCGGCTGGATCAAAGCTTGGAGCAGACGGGCCATCACGACGAACCGGACGATCACCATCACGACGTGGTGGACGATCACCATGACGAGCCGGACGGTCTCCTTCACGACGTGGCGGACGATCACCATCGCGACGCTGCTGGGGACGATCGCCTTCAC
>NZ_JAHHPS010000109.1:0-1530 GCF_024606275.1 Endozoicomonas sp. SESOKO4
CGATGAAGGCTTAAAGCTGGTGGTTAAAACCAAAGACCGCAAATTATTGTTAAAAACTGTACGGAATTATCTGGAGGAAGACTTCGGTGTTAAAAAGAAGAGGATCCGTATTGATGACCGTCTTAAGCATATGTTCCAGGACTTTTCGGAATCCGGACTGAAGGGTTGACTCGGGGCTCGGCCCGCAGATTTGCCTCTACATCGAAAGGTAAGGCGCCGAGGACTCATAGATCTGAGCCGACAAGCAGACGTCGGCTCTCCAGAAGGTCGAAAGGCCTTCTAATTACAGATCAAAACGGACTTCGTCTAACAATTTCTGAGCGGTTGCGTAGTTCTCTGCCAGCTTGTAGACAGGCAGATCGTCGGATTTGAACGCCCCCCAGGAAGCCACCATTTCGGAAACCGGCACGTCAGGGTTCACAGGGTATTCCATGTTGACTTCAGCGAAGGTAGCCTGAGCTTTCTCACTGGCCAGGAATTCCATTAATTTAACAGCATTGTCTTTATTAGGGGCATGCTTGGTCAGAACCATGCCACTGACGTTGACATGAGAGCCATGACCTTTCTGATCAGGGAAGTTGATGTAAACGGACTCAGCCCAGGGACGCTGTTCTTCATTGGTCATCATCTTGCCGAAGTAATAGCTGTTACCGATAGACAGGTCACAAACGCCTTCCTTAATAGCCTTTACCTGGGCACGGTCGTTACCCTGAGGACGACGGGCCAGGTTTTCCTTGAAACCTTGCAGCCATTCTTTGGTCGCTTCCTCACCATTGTGAGCGACATAAGCAGCAACGAGACCTACGTTATAGGCGTTTTTACCGCTGCGTGTGCAGATCTTGCCTTTGTACTTTGGATCGGCCAGATCGTCATAAGTGATGCCTTCCGGCTTGTCGGAACGTTTGGTGCTGTAAATATTTCTGACACGCTTGGTCAGGGCAAACCACTCACCCTCAGGGTCTCTGTATTGTGCAGGAATGTCGTTATTGATTGATTGGCTGTCAACGGGCTGGCTGAGATCTTTTTCTACCAGATTCATCAGTCGGCTGATGTCTGTCGTCAATACCAGATCAGCAGGACTCAGTTGGCCTTCGCGTTCAAGACGCTCACTCAGACCTTTTTTAGCAAACACCATATTGACTTCAATACCAGTATCCTTGCTGAACTCTGCGAACAGAGGTTCAACCAGAAAAGGCTGACGATAAGAGTACACGTTAACCACTTCTACGGCCTGGGAGAGGGCAGATGCAGCCATAAGACCTGATGCTAAAAGCACTGAAGAGAGTTTATTTTTCAACATGGGCGACAACCGTCTCTTTTATAATATCAATCTAAATAGGAAACATTATCATTCGCGTATTTTACAGAAATTACTCTTTATCGCCAGTTATTTAAGTACATAAGTACTAACTTTTTCGTTCTATTCACCCGCCTTTTCACATTTACCAAAGCCTCACACTGAACAGCCCGCCAAAAAGCGGGCTGTGTTGCTGTGACAGAGCTTCTGCATCGTCACTCACTGGCCACCCT
>NZ_JAHHPS010000110.1:0-1500 GCF_024606275.1 Endozoicomonas sp. SESOKO4
GGGCATCCTCAACCATGAGGAAGTGCAAGACGTGCTGGGCTGGCCGGAATGGAAAAACAAGGATGGCGAGTTCAGTATGGGGCTTTTACGGGCATTCTCGTCCATGAATCATAGCAAAGGCATACTCAAACGTGAGGACGTGAAAGAGGTGCTGGGTTGGCCGGAATGGCGAGACAAGGACGGCCAATTCGATATAGAGCGGTTCCGTCCCTTCTCATCCATGAACAATGGCCTGGGCGTACCCAAACATAAAAAAGTGAAAGAGGTATTGGGCTGGTCGGAATGGAAAGACAGTGATGGCGAGTTCAGTGTGGAGCGGTTTCGCGCCTTCTCGTCCATGTACACCACAATAGGCGTGCTCAAACACAAAGAAGTTAAAGATGTGCTGGACTGGACAAGTTGCGGGGGTGCACCCAATCACCAGCTCCTGCAAGTTATGACCAGACTCTGGAAATCAGAAGGGCTACCTGCTGCCGATGTGCTGCAACGACGGGAAACGGAACTGAAAGAGTGGCTGTCTACAGAATTCACTGAAGAAAACAGCAACTCAGATAATGAAGAGGACAACAATTACAATCTCCAGATAAAAACCGTCGCTCTTTATCTTTCCACCTCTAAGCCAGAGTGGTCACTAAAGTGGACGGCTTTAAAACAATTTCATCAATTCCGTGAAAACAGCAAAACCGTTCTAATGCTGGAATCATTGATAAAGCTGCTGTCTTTTTATGGAGGAAAAGGTGTCGAACTCTACCTTCAGTCCAATGCAAAGGACCGGTTTTTTTTGCGGCGTCATTCGGCTAGAGCCGTGCCTTTGCACGTGTTAAATAAGGCAGTGGTTCTGTTTTCTGCCAATGAATACAGGGGCCGTTTTGTCTATTTCGTCAAGCGGCTGAAGTCATTGCCGGATAAGAGTCTATGGGAACAGCAATCAGCCCGGTTGCAACAATTATCGGAGGTGCTGAAACTCGACTATATGAAAAGGCTCTACTGGGAAATCCTGCAACCCTTAACAAATGATGACCAGTTGCGTTTTCTGGACGCCAGTCATGCCCGGGCAGTATTCGACCTGTTTCCATCGTTCAGCGCCCTGCATAAACTCAGCAAAGAGCATTCCTCTCAGTGGTTTAAGCAGCTGCTTGAGGCCTGCCTTGGGCTAAAAAACCACGAAATCACCAAAGAAGGCATCCAAATACTGCTTGAAGCACTACTCAAAACTCATAGCCTTCTGCCTTGGTATAACGATATTCCCGATCACTTTCTGTCCGGGATGCGAACAACCGACGACAACAACGTTATGATACCTGTCTCGGGACTTATTCCGTCAGGAGAACAACTGGCTCTGAGTTATATCGCGGTGTTGATGCAGAACATCAACGAGATGTTCTTTAGTGTCAGAGGGGAGTGGCTTGAAGTTGAGGTGCCGGGTAAGAGTGTACGAATCTACCGTTTTCCAATGCCGCAGCTGAAAATACAGAATGAAAAAATGGAAATTAGCAACTG
>NZ_JAHHPS010000111.1:0-2417 GCF_024606275.1 Endozoicomonas sp. SESOKO4
GATGGATCATGGAAAGAAACAGCCAACATTACCCATAAGGGCAAAGTCCTCTCAGCCGACTTCAGTCCCGATAGCTGCCACGTGGTGACCGCCGGTGGAGACGGAACGGCGAGAATTTATGGCCTCAGAACCAATGGATCATGGATAAAAAAAGCCATCATTTCTCACGGGCTGATGATCTCCTTTGCCAAATTCAGCCCCGATGGCCGAAATGTGTTGACCGAATGTGCAGATCACACGGTGAGAATCACTGAACTGTGGAGGGGCGATTGATGACTTCTTTTCTCTGGTTCCACAGAACTCAATGTTTTGAACTTCTATTGTAAAAACCACTCTAACAGACCGGACTCACTTTTAATGTCCTTTCCAAGCGAAGATAAATAATGACTTTGGAGATAGGGAGGCATCTGGCATGCAACCTGTGAAAAGCAATTGCGACAGTGACAGTATACTCCTGCCAACACCTGAGCCAGCTCAAATGGAGGAAGCACCGACGGGTGTCATTGCAGGTAGAGACGTGAGTGTCTGCAACAACAATCCATGTTTATTACTCGATTTGCCCGATGAAACAGAATCCATGATTATTCGCTATTTGGGTTTTCGAGAGGTTGCCTGTTTAGCAAAGGTGTGCAGATATCTTCGCGATCTTGTTAAAAAAGATCATGCTTTGGAGAGAGCATGGTATCGCCGGTTTCCTTCGCCACACCAATACCAATTAAAGACTATCGTTACGACAAAAGATCAGCAACAACTCCGTGATTGGTTGAAGCCGTTTGTTAATGAAGACACTGTCGAGTCACTTCCAGAACAACAAAAAAGTATTTATTTTCCTGTCCAGCTCCTTTTCACCAACAGCAAACTGATGTCTCAATGCAAAACATTCAAGTTAGTGGAAAAAGTCGAAATCCCACATTTTCACACTGTCAGCACAGCCACCTTCAGCGCCGATAGCCGCCATGTGGTGACTGCCAGTTTGGATATGACGGTGAAAATCTATGGGCAGGAGACTGGAGGAACATGGGAAGAAAAAACCACTTTCAACCACAATGCCTCAGTCAGGTCGGCCAGCTTCAGCGCCGATGGCCGTCATGTGTTGACCGCCAGTTATGGCCATAAAGTGAAAATCTGTGGTCAGGAAGACGATGGATCATGGACAGTAAAAACTATTATTACCCATACTGATTCTGTCAATTCAGCCACCTTCAGTAATGATGGTCGACGTGTGCTGACTGCCAGTCAGGATCAAACGGTGAAAATCTTTGGTCGGGGGGACGATGGATCATGGGAATTAGAAGATACCATCTACCATATCAGTCCGGTCGTTTCGGCCAGGTTTAGCCCCAATGGTCTTCATTTGGCAATCTTCGGTATAGATGACACGGTAACAATCTACGGTCAGGGAGCCGCTGGAGGGTGGGTAGAAAAAGCCACCATTCAGCATGAGAAACTAATCACCTTAGCCAACTTTAGCGCCGATGGCTGCCTTCTGTTATCCGCCAGTTTAGATGGCACGTCGAAAATCTGTGACCTGCAAGCTGATGGATCATGTAAAGAAATAACCACGCTTCATCATCGTGGTGTGGTCACTTCAGCCGACTTCAGCGCTGATTGCCGTCATCTGATGTTCGCCCATCATGATAACACAGTGAGAATCTATAGCGCCGCTGCATCATGGCAAGAAACAGCCTGCATTTCCCACAATTGGAAGGTCACCTCAGCCAGCTTCAGTGGCGATTGCCGTCATGTGGTGACCGCCAGTTTGGATAACACGGCAAAAATCAATGGCCTGCAGGCCGATGGCTCATGGCAAGAAGAAGCCAACATTACCCATGAAGACGAAGTCCTTTCAGCCACCTTCAGTGTCGATGGTTGTCATATGGTAACCGCCAGTAGAGATGGTACTGCGAGAATATGGGGTCTGGAGGCCAATGGGTCATGGCTGGAAAAAGCCACCATTGAACACGAGGGAGGAGTCATCTCAGCCGACTTCAGTCCCGATGGCCGAAATGTGATGACCGTCGGTGTAGATGCTGCGGTGAGAATCACAGAATTATGGAGGGGCGATTGATGATCGAACAGAACTCTTCTTTTTCTTGGTTTCAATGAGCCCAATGATGAGTCATGGAAAGTAAAATACACTGTCAACCATAGTAGCCAGTTCGTCTCAGCCGCCTTTAGCCTCGATGGCCACCCTATGGTGGCGATTAAATATGGTGTTAGGTGTCTCTGTACCATTCTCTGCTATGCTGGTTACTCCATACATAACGTGAGTAGTCCCGATGTCGTTAGAGGTTAGGGTAGAGCAACTTGAGTCACATTTTGACTCACTGGATAGCGCAGTGCGTAGTCTTGTTAAAATCACTGGTGATACACACCAAGAGATACTGGCAACAAGACGGGAAATGCGAGAGTACCAG
>NZ_JAHHPS010000112.1:0-4210 GCF_024606275.1 Endozoicomonas sp. SESOKO4
GGTTGTAGAGGGTGTTGGCTGCACTGATATACTGAGTCTTGAAGCTGCCCACATTGACAGAAAGGGTGGATTTCCACACTCGTATACGGCTAAACTCGGGTGATGCCTCAAATAAATAAACCTCACCATTGCGATATTCAGGCTTGAGTATGGTCAGACGCTCACCTGCTTTCTGACATAACCAGCTATCAACAATCCCTCCTTTATTGTTCAGCAGGCTGATCTTGGTGTTGGGTTCGTTACACAGTGCAACCACCGGGTAATTCCTTTCTTCGAAGATAGAGGCCGTTTGGGTCCGGTTATAGCTGATCTCCCAGATTAACTGAATGGGGGGTGTCACTGAACGATCATAGTCGGTGGGAATTATTTCAGTAGCCGTTGTCATGACCGTTTCGGTATCTTCGTCAGCATCGGTGTCACTAATAATAACAGGAACCTTGTCTGTCGCATTTGTCATAACCGTTTCGGTATTCGTTCTGGCAGGACGGGTAGTGGTCACAGGATCTGTTACAGGCGTTGTTAAAAGAGTGGTTAAAGGAACAGGGGTATAAGGGGGAATGATAAAACCGTCATTTAACTGAGGATCCGGGTCTGCGCAGCCGGGATTGGCGTCAGCCGTTTTATTACAGACGTAAACCTTTAGGCGCATGTTGTGTGTCAGGCAGTGTCCGCCTTTTTTGTTATGAATAGAAGACTCCAGGCCATTGGATGTGGATAGGAAGTAGTAATGTTTTCCCCCTTCAAAGGTTCTGTCGTTGAGTCCGGCAGCATGTTCGAGAAAAAGTATGCTAAGAAAAGACAGCTCGACGGGTTGGTTGCAAGGAAAGAGATCTATGACTTTATCTCGTGGATTTTCTCCTATTTCACAATTCTGATAGTAGGTTTCGTTGTCCGTTAGCCATATATTTTCGTACATGGTTAGGGTTTGTCTATCATTAGCGCGCTTCTTTACCACTGTCGGCTTATTGGGACAAATAAAATACAGCTGCGAGTTTAGCCTCACAGATATGCTCTTGTTCTTGGCGTGGGAATATAAATGATCCCACCACCAGACGCTGGTGTAGACATCACGAGCATCGCATGTCTGAAACAGAGGGAGTAACAGCAGGAATCCGAATAAAACAAATTGCATGGTTTTTCTCTGTTAAAAGTCAGAATAAAAGTAGCAGACCTATCTGCATAGCTTCTTGAAATCGTGTCAGAGCACGCTTGCAGTAAAAAGATACATTGAGATCAAAAGAGCTAACGCCGGTGGGTTGTAGTGTGGGGTGGCCTTACTGATATAAAGATCCTGAAAACCGCCCACATTGACAGACAGGCTCGATTTCCATACTCGTATACGTTCATATTCGGGTAATGCCTCAAATAGATACGTTTCGCCATTCCGGTATTCAGATTTAAGTATCGTCAGATGCTCACCGGCTTGTCGGCATAACCAGCTGTCGACAATCGTTCCTTTATTGTTTAGCAGGCTGATCCTGGTGTTGGGTTCTCTACAAAGTGCAATCACCGGGTAGTTTTCTTCTTCAGTGAGGTAGGCTGTTTGGGTCTGGTTATAGCCGATCTCCCAAAGTAACTGAATGGGCTCTGCCAGTGAATGATGAAACCTGGTGGAAGCTGTTTCAGTAGCTATTATCCTGACCGCTTCGTTATCGTTGTGAGAATCGGTATCACTGTCGCTAGCAGTGTAGGGGCCCGTCATTATGACAGGAGCCTTTTCAGTCGTATTTGTACTGACCGTTTCGGCATCGGAGTCGGTAGTAACAGCAGGAACAGTCGTCGTTACAGGGTCGGTTAATGGCTCTGTTAAAAGAGTTGCAAAAGGAGCAGGAGTAAAAGGATTGTTTGCAGAAAACCTGTTTATATTAGGGTCCAGGCCTTTTTTGCAGTTAGGGTCCGGGTCTCCTCCTTTCATGCAAACGTAAATCTTGAGGCGCATGTTATGTGTTGAACAATGCCCGCCTTTTCTTCTATAAACTGAAGATTGAGTGCCATCTGATGTGGAAAAGATATAGTAATTTTTTCCTCCTTCAAAGGTTCTGTCGTCTGCTCCGGCAGCATGTTCAAGAAACAATAAATTAAGATAAATTAATTCATTGGGCTTGTTGCAAATAAAGCGATCTATAGGTTTATTGGTTCCTATTGCTTTCAATCCCCCTACTTCACAATTCTCATAGTCGGTTGCGTTGCTCGTCAACCATATATTTTCGTACATTGTTGAGGTTTGCCTATCGTGACTGCGCTTTTTTACCACTGTGGGCAGGTTGGGACAAATTATAGAGATCTCTGAGTTTAAATGCACAGTGATGCTCTTGTTATCAGCATGCGAATAAAAATCGTACTCCCACAAAATGCTTTTGTAGACATCACGAGCATTGCATGCCTGAAACAGATGGAGTAACAACAGGAACCCGAACAAAATAAATCGCATCGTTTTTCTCTGGTAAAAAGTCAGAATGAATGTAGCAGACTTTTCTACGCACTTTCAGAAAATCGTGTCAAAGTGCATTTGCAATAAAAAGATACAATGAAATCAAAAGCGCCAATGCCGGTGGGCTATAGAGTGAGTTTACATTACTGATATAACGATGCTTGATGCTATGCACATTAACAAACAGGCTTGATTTCCATATTCGCCCGGGACTGTATTCGGGCGAGGCCACGAATAGATAAACATCGTCATTCCGGTACTCCGGTTTAAGTATCGTCATACGCTCATCTACTTTCTGACACAACCAGCTATCAACAATCCTCCCTTTATTGTTAAGCAGGCTGATTTTTGCGTTGGGTTCATTACACAGTGCAACCACCGGGTAATACTCTTCTTTAGAGATGGTGGTTGTTTGGGTCTGGTTGTAGCGGATCTCCCATATTAACTCAACGGGCTCGTTCGGTGGATCATTATGGATGGTGGAAACCGCTTCAGTGGCCTTTCTCGTAAACGTTTCAGTAGCCTTTGTCGTAACCGCTGCAGTAGCCTTTGTTGTAACCGTTTCGGTATTAGTATTGCTATAGGTATCAGTAATAATGGCAGGAACATTCGGCACTCCGGGATTTATTAAGCCGAACATGAAAGGAGATGGCGTAGAAGGATCACTTGGAGGAATAATGTTTAACTTAGGGTCTATGTTTTTGCAGAGAGGATGGGGGTCACTACGTTTTTTACAGACATAAATCTTGACGCGCATGTTGTGGGTCAGACAATGTCCGCCTTTTCTGTTGTTAAGTGAACCTATGGTGCCGTCTGATGTCGACAATACATAATAATATTTCCCCGCTTCAAAAGTCATATCGTTTTGTCCGGCAGCAAATTCAAGAAACAGTAGATCTACAAAAAACAGTCGAGTGGCATCGTTGCAAACAAAATGGTACGCCAGACTTGAGGTGTTTGTTGGTATCTCACAGTTTTCGTAGAAGGTTTCGTTCTGTACTAACCATAGATTTTCATTCATTTCTGAGGATTGTCTGTCGAACCCGCGTTGCCTTGCCACAGTGGCGATATTGGGACAAATAAACCCTATCCGTGAGTTTATCCGTACAGCTATGGTTTTGTTCTCGGCGTGTGAATATAAATCTTCCACCCATAGAGCGCTTGTGTAGACATCACGAGCATTACATGTCTGAAACAGACAAAACAACAAGATGAATCCGAACAAGACCCGTTTCATAATGTTTCTCTTCTACGAATTCACAGTGTGCTTGCACTAATAAGATACATAGAGATCAAAAGCGCCAACAACGATGGGTTATAAAAGGCGTTTGCGTTATTAGTATGATAATCCCTGGAGCTAACCACATTGATAGACAGTTTCGATTTTGATGTCCGCAAGCGGCGATACTCAGATGATGCCTCAAATAGATGAGTGTCGCCATTCCGGTATTTGGGTTTAAGTATCGTCAGGCGCTCACCGACTTTCCGACATAGCCAACTATTGGCAATGGTTCCCTTGTTGTTCAGCAGATTGATCCTGATGTTGGGCTCTCTACACTGCGCAACCACCGGATAATGCTCTTCTTCAAAGATATTTGCAGTTTGGTTCTGGTTATGGCCCATCGTCCAAACCAACCGAATGGGCTGTGCCAGTGAATGATCATATCTGGCAGGAACCGTGTTGGTCGCTTTTAGCGTGATCGTTGCGATATCAGTTTGAGCATTGTTGTCAGTCATAGTGACAGGAACCGACCCCGTCGCGGTTGTTGCCATAACTAT
>NZ_JAHHPS010000113.1:0-2255 GCF_024606275.1 Endozoicomonas sp. SESOKO4
TCACGAAGCTCTGCAATCTTATCGACCCCTTCCTGCATCTCTCCAGCATCGAAAATCTGCGCAATGCGAAGGGCACTGAAAAAGCTTCTCACATTCGTCAAGAGATGGTGAAAACTATGGAGCGTTGCTTTGGTATCTTCCGAATTGGCGAAGAGATGCAGGAAGGGGTCGATAAGATTGCAGAGCTTCGTGAGCGCTTTCGTAATTTACAGGTTGAAGACCGCAGCAAGGTTTTTAACACTGAACTCTTGCAGGCTTTTGAACTGCAAAGCTCCCTGGCTGTTGCTGAAACCATTGCAGTAGGAGCGCTGAATCGAAGGGAATCCCGTGGTGCTCATCAGCGAATTGATGGTTTTGACAATCGTGACGACGAGAACTTCCTGAAACATACTCTGGCATATTATAACGGTGACTCAGCTCCCCGTTTGGACTATCAGGATGTCAATATTACTCGTTATCAGCCAGAAGAGCGTGTTTACGGTGCAGCGGCTGAGAAGGGTGCTGCGGTGCCGGATGCAAAGTGACGGGAGGGCTGTAAATGAGTAAAAAGACAATCAACATCGAAATTCTGAGGTACAACCCGGAAAGCGATGAGAAGCCCGGCTACGGTAGATTTGAGGTTCCTTTTCTTGAAGAGTGGTCTGTGCTGGATGCCCTTGAGTACATCAAGGACGAACTGGACTCTTCTCTGGCCTATCGCTGGTCTTGCCGGATGGCTGTTTGCGGAAGCTGCGGCATGGTCATTAATGGCACGCCCAAGCTGGGCTGTGAGACCTTCCTGAGGGATTACAAAAGCACCATCAAGGTAGAGCCACTGGCCAACTTCCCGATTGAGCGTGACCTGGTGGTGGATGCAGAAGACTTCATCAAAAAACTGGAGTCTGTGAAGCCTTATATTATTAATGCAATGGAAAAACCGGTTGCAGAAGGTGTAAACAAGCAGACACCCAAAGAGCTGGGCCTTTACAAGCAGTTCTCCAGCTGCATTAACTGCATGCTCTGTTACTCAGCCTGCCCACAAATGGGGATTAACCCACTGTTTACCGGGCCAGCCGTTATCGCACTGGGACACCGTTACAATCTGGATACAAGGGATGACGGGTATGATGAGCGCACAGAAGTGATTCAGGGCAAGAACGGTGTTTGGTCCTGTACCTTTGTGGGCTATTGCTCAGAGGTCTGCCCAAAGAATGTCGATCCTGCTGCAGCTATCAACCAGAACAAGTTGCAGGGTGCTCAGGATTGGGCTTTGTCTTTCCTGATGCCGCTTAAAGGAGGTAAGTGATGAGTCGTCGTCCTTATGTGCGTCCCATGAAGCGCACTTGGTATATGGATCATCTTTTTTATCGCACCTACATGATCAGGGAAGCGACCTGTGTGTTTGATGCGCTATACAGCATCAACTTGTTCTTTGGTATTGTTCAGCTGACCCGTGGTGGAGACGCCTGGGAGGGCTGGCTTTCTTTTCAGGCTAATCCTCTGATGATTCTGTTCACGGTTGTGACGCTAGGGATGACTCTGTTTCATGCAGCCACTTATTTTGATATGACACCACGGGTATTGCCTCAGCAGATTCGCAAGATGGTGGCTGATCATGTAGTCAATAAACTGATGTATGCAGGTCTGGCAGGTGTTTCTGTCATTATTTTCGCTGCTGCTGTGCTGTTTTGAGGGAGATGGTATGGCTATGAGAGCGGGGGCGCCACTGAGAGATATGGAGTTTGTTCAATACCATCCAACCGGTCTGCCCGGTTCGGGCATTCTGATGACCGAAGGTTGTCGTGGCGAAGGTGGCATTCTGCTCAATAAGCATGGCTATCGCTATCTTCAGGATTACGGTCTGGGGCCAGAAACACCGGTGGGCCAGCCAAGGAACAAATACATGGAACTGGGCCCGCGTGACAAGCTCTCCCAGGCTTTCTGGAATGAGCAGCGTAAGGGCAACACCATTGAAACTCCTCTTGGTGATGCTGTGCTGCTGGATCTTCGCCATCTGGGTGAAAAGAAATTGATGGAGCGCCTGCCCCTGATCTGCTCACTGGCTAAAAACTATGTAGGTGTTGATCCTGTTCATCAGGCTGTTCCGGTTCGTCCTGCGGTTCACTACACCATGGGGGGGATCCGTACCGATATCAACTGTGCGGCCGATATTCCAGGCCTCTACGCTGCCGGTGAATGCGCCAGCATTGGCATGCACGGTGCTAATCGTTTGGGCTCAAATTCCCTGGCGGAAACGGTGGTATTCGGTGCAATGG
>NZ_JAHHPS010000114.1:0-1499 GCF_024606275.1 Endozoicomonas sp. SESOKO4
TGTAGAAAGGTGTAAAAGCTGTACATTGCCAGACCGGTTAGGTTGCTGAGTTTATACAGGGTAGTCTGTTTTTTTAACACTATGAACTGGAATAAGCCTTATGCTCGTTTCCAGTGAAATAGTAAGGCCTGAATCTGACTTAATGGCTGAAATACTAATCTGCACAATTTTACTGCTCACTGTAGAAGTCAGCCCGATGGTTCGGGTGTATAGCGTTTAAGCAGTAGTCTCTTGCAGTCTGTGTAACCACCCCGGATAGCAAGGTCGAGAGCCGTTTTGCCATTGTTATTCTTCTCTTTGGCCACAGAGCGGTCAAAGTTCAGCAATGTCTGGATGGCCTCTGTGTGGCCTTTAACAGCAGCGTAGTGGAGAGCCGTCATGCCACGGTTATTCTTCTCTTTGGCCAGAGAACGGTCAAAGTTCAGCAATGCCTGGATGACCTCTGTTTGGCCTTGCCAAGCAGCCAAGTGGAGAGCCGTATTGCCATCGTTACTCTTCTCTCTGGCCAGAGAGCGGTCAAAGTTCAGCAATGCCTGGATGACCTCTGTGTGGCCTTGCCAAGCAGCCAAGTGGAGAGCCGTATTGCCATCGTTATCCGTCTCTTTGGCCAATGAGGGGTCAAAGTCCAGCAACGTCTGGATGACCTCTGTTTGGCCTCGCCAAGCAACCAGGTGGAGAGCCGTATAGCCATTGTTATTCTTCTCTTTGGCCAGTGAGCGGTCAAAGTTCAGCAATGTCTGGATGGCCTCTGCGTGGCCTTGATGAGCAGCGTAGTGGAGAGCCGTCATGCCACGGTTGTCCTTCTCTTTGGCCAGTGAACGATCAAAGTCCAGCAATGTCTGGATGGCCTCTGTTTGGCCTTTACGAGCAGCTAAGTGGAGAGCCGTCCTGCCATATTTATCCTTCTCTTTGATCAGGGAGGGTTCAATTCTCAGCAATGTCAGGATGGCCTCTGTGTGGCCTTCATGAGCAGCCAAGTGGAGAGCCGTATCGCCATCGTTATCCGTCTCTTTGGCCAGTGAGAGGTCAAAGTCCAGCAATTCCCTGATCAACCTTGTGTTGCCTCTGCGGGCAGCACCGTGAAAGTCCCGAAGACGCTGAGATCGGTTACTGTCCGACAATACCCCGGCCTTGACGGTCTCTGTGTGGCTTTGAGCAATAGCAAATTGGGATGACTTTGCCCCATCAGGCGACGAGCTTTTTTCTTCTGACTTCACTTTAGGTCGAACATCAAACACTTTCGTCACAACAATATTAGGCAGTCGGATAGTTGTTAATTGATTGGCTGAAATACTCTTGCGGCAGTGAGAACACTCTTTTTTGTCTTCTACCCAACGGGTAATGCAACCTTTATGGAAGAGTTCACCGCAACAGAGAGTGGCCGCAACATTTTCGGCCATTGCCTCCATACAAATTGGACACTTCATGTGAGCCACTGTGTCATTTTCGTGTAACTGGTTTTCACCACTGGCGACAGTGACTATGGATTTTTCTGTGAT
>NZ_JAHHPS010000015.1:0-9185 GCF_024606275.1 Endozoicomonas sp. SESOKO4
GACCAATTTATTGCAACCGCAGTAGGACAGCCTTAAGTCCGACAGGCTGCTAGCCCTTTCATAAGTTTTTTCCCGGCACCGCCTTCGGCTTTTATCAAAAGGTCTTTGACAGAAAGCAGACTAATTTTCTTGATCTATCATTGCTCTCTAGTCACCAGGATACAGGGATAGAATTATTAAACACTCACTCTTTGCGACATCACTTTTGCTACCACTTTTGCTACTACCGTTTTTTGTCGTTTGTCAGGCAGAACCGCGGACTGAATATTTTATTGTTGAGCTTCAACAAAATAAAATGCTTTCAAACCAGAGCTTTTCTATAAATCCAGTCCTACGTACACTGTCGTTCAGTTCACCTAAAATTGCCGACACAAGCGATAATAAAGAACTCGGTTCACCACCCGAATTCAAACAACACAAGACTTACAGTTACGGTGTAAAAGAGACTCTTGTTGAATCGATTTCGTGGCCATCGCTTTACGCCATTCATCTGCTGGTGCGTTACGAACTAATCCGGAGCACTATGGACGCCCCTCTACGCTCCAACCCTTATTCATGGCTATCTGTAGAAGTGATTCTTACCGTCGGTTGGCTTTTAAAAAGCTATTGGAATTTCGACTCAATGTCGTTTAAACCAAAAGAACAACCAAGAGCAGCAACTATGGTGATACAGCGGGGGCAGCCATTTGCCTATATCACTGTGGTGCCTGGCTCTGGACATAGCCAACAACCGCACAAGCCATCAGAACCATCAAGGCAGCAGGCCGCGGGAGTTCAAAGCGACCTTACAGGCTCTTTCACCAAATCTCTGGATACTGACTCTGCCGACAATAACGGAGGCTCTCAGCAAACTCTGCATACTTTGAGTTTAAATTGTTTCGTCTTTCCCTGTCATGGTGTTTGTAGTTTCCGACCATCATCCAATAGCAGAGAGCCCGCTGAATGGCCGCCGGATTCTGAAGAAAGTTCGACAGGCAACTATGGATACTCAATCAGTGTAGATGCAATCTCTACAAATGACCCAGCCGAACCAGCCAATTGTCATATGACAATGCGCAATCAGCCTGCCAACTCTGATGAATGGATTATCGTCCATGGGTTACTCAATCTGGGAAACCATAGCCTTTCAGAAGAAACCGGGATTAGCAACACGCCTGTCTATTTCACCAATCCAATGGTGATTCCATCTCCGGACAGCCTACCTTCCGGAGGAGCTACCTATTGCCAACAGCCCCTGTCGGATCATACAGGTAAAATTCACAGAGGGCAGCAACAAACCTGTGACGTAATCATAGTCGGGGAAGAAGCCCAGCCGAGACCATGCGCAAAGGTCTGTAAGAATGCTGTAGCCCTATCGGTTCACAAAAGCTCATACCACACCGGGCAAAAAATCTGTAACGTGACCCTGATCGGGGAGAATGGTCAGCCGCGGCCGTGCGGGAGGGTCTTTAAGAATGCTAAATCACTGTCGGGTCACAAAAGCAGAAAGCACGTCAGGCAGCGACAAACCTGTCACATGACCTTGGTCATGAAGGATGGGGAGCTGCGGCCATGCGGGAAGGTCTTCCCGAATACTAAAGCCCTTTGGAAACACAAAAACAACGTCCACAACGGGAAACAAATCTGTGACGTGACCTTGGTCGGGAAGGATGGCCGGCAGCAACCATGCAGAAAGGTCTTCGAGAATGCCAAAGGCCTGTCGGATCACAAAAGAAAAATCCACAGTGGAGAAAAACTCTGTGACGTTACCGTGGTCGGGGAAGATGCTCAGCCTCGATCATGCGGGACGGTCTGCAAGAATGCTAAAGGCTTTTCGGATCACAAAAAAAAAGTCCACAGCAGGCAACAAACCTGCCACATAACCGTGATCGGGCAGGATGGCCAGCGGCGACCATGCGGTAAGGCCTGCAAGAATGAACAAGCCCTGTCGTCTCACAAAACCAGAGATCACACTGGGCAAAAAACCTGTGACGTAATAGTAGTCGGAGAGGATGACCAGCTGCGGTCATGCGGGATGGTCTGCAAGAATGCTCAAACCTTGTCAGAGCACAAAAGCAGAAACCACACCGGGCAAAAAACCTGTGACGTAATAGTAGTCGGGGAAGATGGCCAGCCACGGCAATGCGGGATGATCTGTAAGAATGCTAAAAGCTTTTCAGATCACAAACGAAAAGTCCATAGCGGGCAACAAACCTGTGTCCTTACCTTGGTCGGGGAAGATGGTCTGCAGCGACCATGCGCAAAGGTCTTCAGAAATGCTCAAGCCCTGTCGTCTCACAAATGCAAAGAGCACTCCGAGCAAAAAACCTGTAACGTAACTGTGATCGGAGAGGATGACCAGCCGCGACCATGCAGGATAGTCTGCAAGAATACTCAAACCCTGTCAGTGCACAAAAGCAGATGCCACAGCGGGCAACAAACCTGTGTCGTGAACGTAACCGGGAAGGATGGCCAGCTGCGGCCATGCGGCAGGATCTGCATAAGTGCTAGAGCCCTTTATGAGCACAAAAGAAGAAACCACTCCGGACCAAAAACTTGTGACCTAATTGTGACCGGGGAGGATGGCCAACCGCAGCCGTGCAGGATGGTCTGCAAAAATGTCAGAGTCCTGTCGTATCATAAAAAAAGCCATCGAAAACGTAAGTCTGTTGATCCGGAACACGATGATGGTCGCAATCCTAAACAGGGTAAACAGAATAAGTAACGATTTGATCCAGTACATGGGATCAATGAGGTTTCTCCCAGTGTCACCTTCAGTTTTTTACAAAAGATCCTCTGTAGGAGGACAGTTTCGAGACAAAGCTTGATATGAAAGGGTGAAATTGCCAGAAGAGTCGTTGACTGGGTGGCGCCCGAAGGGAACTGGGTTGTCTGTCTGGATCGCACCAAACGGGACTTTGGCCAGTTCAAAATCAACATCATGATGGTCGCTAAGTAGGAGGTCGTCATTTTCGCAAAGGAGGGAATCATTTAGCTTGAGTTCATAAGCTTGCAGTTATACCTGCAGGCGAGTACCCACTCTCCCTTTTATAACAGGATTCTTTACGAAATTGTCTCCTGCAGAGCAAAAGGTCTTTGACAGAAAGCAGACTTATTTTCTTGATCTATCCTTGCTCTCTAGTCACCAGAACACAGGGATAGAAATATTAAACACCCATTCTTTGCGGCATCACTGTTGCCGCTAATGTTGCTACTACTTTTTAGATCTGTCGTTTGTCAGGCCGAAGCGTGGACAGAACGTTTTATTCTCGAGTTTGAAGAGAATGAAGTGTTTCCAGACCAAAGCTTTTCTATCAAGCGTGGCCTGCTCGCATCGCCGGGCACCCCTTCAGACCTTGTCAACACAAGGAACTATGCAGGAATCAGTTCATCGCCTGATGACAAACGACACAAATTTAACAGTTACGGGGTAAAAACGCTCCTTATTGAATCGATTTCGTGGCAATGGCTTTATGCCACTCACTTGCAGGTGTACGAGACGATCCTGGCCACCAAGGACGTTCCTCTCAGCTCCACCCCCTATTCATGGCTACCTGTAGAAGTGGTTGTTGCCATCGGTTGGCTTTTAAACAGCTATTGGAACCCCGATTCACTGTCGTTTAAGCCGATCGAACAACAAGCAGCAACCACTATGCTGACACTGGAGGGGCACTCATTTGCCGCCATCACGATGGTGCATGGCTCCGGACATAACCAACAGCCCTTCCAGCCATCAGAACCCTCTGGGCAACCAACCGCGGGAACCCCCTGCCACCTTACAGGCTCTTTCACTAACCCTCTGAATACTGACTCTGCCGACGGTAACGGAGGCTCTCAGCAAACTCTACATACTTTGGGTTTGAATTGTTTCATCTTTCCCTGTCATGGCGTTTGTAGTTTCCGATCATCATCTGATAGCAGAGAACCCGCTGAATGGCCGCTGAATTCAGAAAAAAGTATGACTGACAACTATAGAGGCGGCAACTATAAAGGAAGAAACTATAGATACTCAATAAGTGCAGGGGCAACCACTGCAACAGACCCAACCGAACCTGCCATTTATGATGTGACAATGCACAGGAACCAGCCTGCCAACTCCGATGACTGGATTATCATCCACAGTTTACTCAGTCTCAGAAGGCATAGCCTTCCGGAAAAAACCGGCATTAGCTTTACGCCTTCGCATTGCCAACAATCCCTGCGGGGTCACACAGGCGAAATTCACAGCAGCCAGCAACAAACCTGCGACGTAACCGTGTTCGAGGAGGATGGTCAGCCTCGACCATGTGGGAAGATCTGCAAGAATGCTGCTGCCCTATCGGTTCACAAAAGCTCATACCACACTGGGCAAAAGCTCTGTGACGCGACCTTTGTCGGGGAGGATGGTCAGCCACGGCTATGTGGGAAAGTCTGCAAAAATGCTAAAGGCTTATCAGATCACAAAAGAAAAGCCCATAGTGGGCAACAAACCTGTAACTTGCCCGTGGTCGGGGAGAATGGCCAGCAGCAGCCATGCGGGTGGGTCTGCAAAAATGCCAAAGTCTTGTCGGATCACAAAAGCAGAAGGCACCCCAGTGAGCATCAAATCTGTAACATAACCGTGGCCGGGAATGACGGCCAACTGCGGCCATGCGGGATGGTCTACAAGAATGTTGTAGCCTTGTCGGATCACAAACGCAAAACCCATGCCGGACCACAAACCTGTTACGTAAACGTTCTCGGAGTGGATGGTAAGCAGCGACCATGCGGGGCAGTCTACAAGAATGCTAAATCCCTGTCGGTTCACAAAAGCAGCTTACACTCCGGGCAAAAAACCTGTGTTATGGCCGTGGTCGGGGATAATGGCCAGCTGCGATCGTGCGGCACAGTTTGCAAAAATGCCCAAGCCCTGCGGGATCACAGAAGAAGAGATCACTCTGAGCAACAAACCTGTGACGTAACCGTGACCACAGAATATGGCGACCAACGGTCATGCGGGAAGGTCTGCAAGAATGCTCAATCTTTGGCGTCTCACAAATACATATGCCACACCGGGCAGTATAACTGTGAAGTGACCGTGGCTGGGGAAGATGGTCAGCTGCGGCCATGCGGGAAGGTCTGCAAGAATAAAAGAACTCTTTGGGATCACAAAAGAACACATCGGAAACGCATCTCTTATCCTGTGAATCAGGATGGTGAACCCAGCCCTAAAAAAGTAAATTGAATAAATAACACCTTTCTTTTCATTAGAATTTTTTCGATGCTACCCTTGGCTTTTAACAAAAGATCATTGACAGATAAAAGACTTATTTTCTTGATCTACCCTGGCTCTACAGAGACCAGAATACAGGGACAGAATGATTGAACACTCACTCTCTGCGGCGACAATGTTTCTGCTAGTGTTGCTGTCTGTCGTCTGTCAGGCTGAACCATGGACAGAATGTTTTATTATCAAGCTTGAACAGAAGGCAGTGTTTCCAAACCTGAGCGTCTCTATAGAACGTGACAGGCATACCCTGCCGGACAATCTTTCGGAGGTTTTCGACACAAACGACTATGCAGGACTGGATTTTCGGTCTGATGACAAACCGAACAGACCCGGCAGTTACGGAGTTAGGCTGCCTGTAGAAGTGGTTGTTGCAGCCGGTTGGCTTTTAGAAAGCAATTTGACTAACGATTTCATGCTGTTTAATCCAATCCAACAACAAGAGGCAACATCTACGCAGACACAGGGGGATCAACCGTTTGCTACCATCACTATGATGCTTCGCTCTGTAGATGACCAACAATCACATCAGCCATCAGAATCATCCAGCCAGCAAGCGCCGGGAGCCCCACAATCTACAGGCTATTTCGCTAACCTTCTCTATTCTGACTATGGCGGCGGTAACAGAGGTCCTCAACAAGCTCTGCACACCCTGGGTTTCAATTGTTTCGTCTCTCCCTGTCGTGGCGTTTGCAGTTTCCGATTATCATCCGGTAGCAGAGAATCCGCTGAATGGCCGCTGAATTCCGCAGAAAGTTCTACAGCCAGCTGTAGACATTTAATTGGCCCGGGGGCAGTCTCTACAACAGACTCAGCCGAACCACCCAATTATGATGTGACAATGCTCGGGAATTTGCCTGCCAACTCTGATGACTGGATTATAATCCACGGGTTACTCAATCTTCGAAGCCATATCCCTCCAGAAAAAACCGGGATTAACTGTACGCTTACCCATTTCAAACGCCCCATGGTGACTTCACCTTTGGGCTGCCTTCCTTCCGGAGGGGCTACCCGTTGTCAAAAAGTCCTGTCGGATCACAAAAGCAGAGAGCACTTCGGACAGCCAACCTGTGACGTGATCGTGGTCGGGAAAGATGCCCAACAGCGGCCATGCGGCAAGGTCTACAGGAATGCTAATAGCCTGATAGCACACAAAAGAATATTCCACAGCGGACAAAGAATCTGTGTCCAAACCGTAACCGGAGGGGATGGCCAGCATCGACCATGCGGGAAAACCTGCAAGAATACTCAAGCTTTGTGGGATCACAAATTAAAAGATCACAGCGGGCAAAAGACCTGCTACGAAACAGTGGTCGGTGCAGATGGCCAACCGCGACCATGCGGGGAGGTATGCAAGAATGCTAAAACATTGTCGTCTCATAAAAGAAGCATCCACACTGGACAACAAACCTGCCACGAAAGCGTGGTCAGGAAGGATGGCCAACAGCAGCCATGCGGAAAGGTCTGCAAGAGTGCTAAAGCCCTATCGGATCACAATAGAAAAGAACACACCGGCCAAAAAATCTGCAATGCAACAGTGGCTGGAAGGGATGGCCAGCAGCAATGCGGAAAGGTCTGCAAGAACGCTAAAGCCCTGTCAGATCACAAAAGAAGCAACCATTCCGGGCCACGAACATGCAACGAAACAGTGGTCGGGCGGGATGGTCAAAAGAAATCATGCGGAGCGGTCTGCAAGAGTGTGAATGCCCTGACGGATCACAAAAAAAGAAACCATAGTGGGCAAAAAATCTGTAACGCGATTGTGGTCGGGGACGATGGTCAGGGACGACCATGTGAGCGGGTCTTAAAAAATGCTCGTTCTCTGTCATGTCACAAAAGCAAATATCACAGCGGACAAAAAACCTCTGATAAGACAGTGAACGAGGAGAGTGACCAGCGGCTGCCATGCGGACTGGTCTGCAAAAATGCCAACGCCTTGAAAGATCACAAAAAAAGCATCCACAGCGGGCAACAAATCTGTAACCTGCCAGTGATCGGAGAGGATGGTCAGCAGAGGTTATGCAGGGAGGATGGCCTGCTGCGGCCGTTCGGTAAGGCCTTCCAGAATACCCACGCACTGTCCAGGCACAAAAGAACACACCGAAAGCGCAAGTCTTTTTATCCTAACCAGAATGATGGCTCCAGACCTAAAGAAATTAAAGCAAATAGGTAACAACCTACCTCCCTTTCATTAGGCTTGCCCGTTGTCATCATCCGATAGCAGAGGGCCCGATGAATGGTCGCTGAATTCCGTAGAAAGCTCGACAGTTAGCCCTACACACTCAATGATTGCAGAGGCAGTCTGTACAACTGCCCCTACCGTATCACTTAATGATGATGTGCCAATGAACGGGAATTTGCCTCCCACCTATGATGACTTGACTATAATCGACGGCTTGCTCAGGCTGCATAATCATCGCCTTCCAGAAGAAAGCGGGGCTTCCTTAACACTTATCCGTTTCAAAATCCCAAAGGGGCTTCACCTTCGGATTGTCTTCCTTACGGAGAGGCAGCCCGATGCCAAAAAAAACTGTCAAATCACAAGAGAAGAGAGCACAACGGACAACAAACCTGTGTCGAGACATTAGGCATTGAAGATGGCAAGTATCAGCCATGCGGGAAGGTCTTCAAGAATGCCAGAACCCTGTCAGTTCGCAAAAGCAGATACCACACCGGGCCAAGAACCTTTGATATGACAATAATCGGGGAGGGTGTGCAGCTGCAGCAGTGCGGGAAGGTCTGTAAGAATGCTAAAGCCCACTGGGAGCACAAAAGAAGACATAGAAAACGCAAGCCGGTTGATGTGGACCAGGATGATAACCACAACCCTTGATCTGGCACCCTTTTCATAAAGTTATGCCTGTTGCAGCCTTTGGGGTTTAAAGGAGATTTTTTAACAGAAGTTCTCGGAAAGAAAAGCACGCTTATTTTTTTAAACTATCCTTCTTCTCTGTAAACCAGAACGCAAGGATAGAATCATTAAGCACTCACTCTTTGCGGGACTGATGTTGATGTTGCAGTTGCCGTTACTGACGTTGTCTCTCGTCTGTCAGGGTGAACCGCTGACAAGACGACTTGTTTTAGAGCTTGAACAGAAAACAGTTTTTCCAAACCAGAGTTTTTCTATAAGGACTGACCGCCATACATCGCCTGGAAATCCGTCAGGTATTACTAACAAAAACGGCTATGCAGGATCGAATCCTTCGCCTGAAAAAAAACAACAAAGACCTCATATTTACGAGTTAAAAACAACCATTATTGAATTGATTTCATGGAAGTTGCTTTATTCCACTAACCTGATGGTTGATTTAAAACCAATCCTGACAACCAACGATCCCCCCCTAAGCTCCACCTCTTATCCATGGCTATCCATAGAAGTGGTTGTCGCTGTTGGTTTACTTTTGAAAAGCTATTGGAACCCCGATTCACCCTTGTTTAAGCCGATTCAACAACAAGAGACGAGTCAAAATCACCCCTATTCCATCATTACTATGGTGTTGGGCTCTGGAGATAACCAAACACCATACCAGTCACCAAAATCATCGAGGCAGCGTGCAACAGGGGCTACCACCCAGTCTGCAAGTTCTCTCTCTATCCACCTTTATTCTGGCTCTGGCGGCAGTAACGGAGGCTCTCAACAACACTCACATACTTTGGGTTTTAATTGTTTCGCCCATCCCTGTCATGGCGTTTGTCAATTCCGACCATCATCCGATAGCGTAGAGTCCGTTGAACCACCGCTGAATTCCCTACAAAGCCCATCTTTCGAAAAATTGGATGATCTCTCTGACATTGAACTCCGCTGTGTGTGCGGCGTACCATATCTGCAACAGCCACATGACATTGTTGGCAGCAGATTCATTAGCAGCAACTTTATAAACCGGGTCGCCTCATACAGGATCTCTCCAGACGAAGACTCCACAGACGAAGACTCCACAGACGAAGACTCCACAGACGAAGA
>NZ_JAHHPS010000115.1:0-2850 GCF_024606275.1 Endozoicomonas sp. SESOKO4
TGAATATTGTATGGATGCTGATTGTGGGAATGATCTTTAAAACAACAATGGGCTGGCTGGCGTGGGTCGCTCTGATTTTTCTCTATCTACTCTCTGTTGCGCCTGTTGCTAACCTCTTGGCCAGGGGGCTGGAGATATATCCTCCTGTTGATATAGGTGTTTGTAAAAAGGCCGACGCCATGGTGCTACTGGGGGCTGGAAGGCCCAGAAGCTCTCCTGAACTGGAGGGCTATCAGCCCACCCCTCTGTCACTTGAACGCATTCGATATACTGCCTTGCTGCACCGGCAGTGTGAAGTCCCCATTCTGGTCGCTGGAGGAGGGAAACGACCTGAATCGGAAGTGATGGTCAGGGTTCTGAAGAATGACTACAACGTTGATGTGACATGGATAGAAACTCAGAGCACGTCAACCCGGCAAAATGCCCGAAACAGTCAAAAACTACTGAGCAAAGAGCTAAGGGGTAAAAAGCTACCGGGTAAAGAGCAGGTTGTCGTTGTCCTGATCACTCATGCCTGGCATATGCCCAGGTCAGTATTGAGTTTTGAAAGGGTTGGCTTCAAAGTGATTCCGGCTCCCATGTCATTTGCCTCGAAAGAGATTACCTGGCAGAAGGGGACTTACTGGATACCAAGGGTTCGAAATCTCAGGGTGAGTGAATTGGCCCTGCACGAATATCTGGGGCTTATCTGGTACCGGCTGACCAACCGTTAGAAAGAGTATCGAAGGACAGAGCTATTTGGCAACGCCGCCTTTGGTAGCCCGTCCCGGGTCCAGAATCTTCTTCAAAGCCTCTTCTGACATGCCGGTTTTTTCTTTAGCGACTTCGATGACCGGGCGTTTTTCACGATACGCCTGTTTGGCAATTTCTGCCGCCTTCATGTAGCCAATCAAGGGGTTCAACGCTGTTACCAGCACCGGATTGCGGCTCAGGGTCTCTTTGATATGAGCTTCTCTGACGGTAAAATTGGCTATAGCTTTATCGGCGAGAATCAGGCTGCTATTGCTGGCCAGGGTAATGCTATTGATCAGGTTGTTGGCGATCAGTGGCAGCATAACATTGAGCTGAAAATTACCAGATTGGGCTGCAATAGCAATGGCTGCATCCAGTCCTGTGATTTGGGCGGCCGCCATAGTAACTGATTCACAGATAACCGGATTCACCTTACCTGGCATGATACTGGAGCCAGGCTGCAGGGTAGGCAGTTCAATTTCACCGAGCCCCGCCAAAGGTCCACTGTTCATCAGGCGCAGATCATTGGCGATCTTCATCAGTGACACCGCTACACTGCGAAGGTCAGAAGACAGTTCAAGCGCTGTGGCCGGCAGGCTTTGGGCAGCAAAGAAGTTATTGGCAGGCTTGAAAAGCAGGCCGGTATCCTGACTCAGCTGTTTGCTGACTTTTTTTGCAAAGTCTTCATGGGTGTTGGTTCCGGTTCCCACAGCGGTTCCACCCAGGGTGAGTTGAGAGAGACGCTCCAGGGTCTGCCTGATTCGCTGTCTGTCATTGTTGAGCAGCGCTATCCAACCACTGATTTCCTGACCAAAAGTCACTGGCATGGCATCCATCATATGGGTTCGGCCGGTTTTCACAGTATTCTCAAGCTCTATCCGACGCTTTTCCATGACCTTCAGAAGATGATCCAAAGCGGGCAGCAATTGATTATGAATCAGCAATGCAGACGATACATGAATAGCAGAAGGAATCACGTCGTTACTACTTTGGCCCATATTGACGTGATCATTGGGCGAGATTTTTAATCCGGAAGAACGATTGACCAGATTACTGATCACTTCGTTCACATTCATATTGCTGCTCGTTCCAGAACCAGTCTGAAAGACATCGATAGGAAACTGATCAGCGTATTTTCCTTCAATAAGAATGTCTGCCGCTTCAATAATGGCCAGAGCATTGTCATCAGCCAGTAACTCAAGTGACTGATTGGTTCGGGCTGCGGCTTTTTTGATGCGGACAATGGCTTCAATGAAAGGGTGAGGCAATGACTGGCCACTGACAGGAAAATTCTCAACCGCTCGCTGGGTCTGGGCACCGTACAGGGCATCCCTGGGAACAGTCACTTCTCCCAGACTATCTCGTTCAATTCGCACCCCGGATAGGGGTTCTGTAGAGCTGTACATGGCTGTCGACTGTCCCATTAGTAGTGCCAGAGTCAAATGTCGCCAGGGCTTTAGCATGAAGTTGGAGTTTTTCATTGAATCGGAACTCAATCCAGTCCGGAATTCGGACGCGAACGCCAATATCATAGATCCTTATAGCCTATCGGCGGTTGTTGAGAATAAAAAATCAATCTTTTGTATAAAGCCGGTTAAATGCCTTTATTGCTACGTAAAGCTTGTTCTTTTCTTTTACTAAACGATAATACTTCGTCACTTTTTTTCACCGGATATCAAGTTAATGGACGTTCAGGTAGTCGACTATACGGCCACAGATGCGGCTCAAAAATTTGTCGAATCGCTCCGCGAAACCGGTTTTGCGGTTTTAACCAATCACCCCCTGAGTCAGGATCTGGTTCAGTCAATTTACGATAACTGGTTGAATTTCTTTAATTCTCCGGCCAAACAGGATTTTCTGTTTGATGCCGTGAAACAGGACGGCTATTTCCCGCCAGAAGTGTCTGAAGTGGCCAAGGGGCATCAGAAGAAAGATATTAAAGAGTATTACCATATTTACCCTTGGGGAAGGATTCCTGCTGATCTGAAATCAGACATTACAGATTATTATGAGAAAGCCTCTGGTCTGGCGGGTGAGCTGCTGGGCTGGGTTGAAAGTAATGCACCTTCTGAAGTGTCTGAAGGCTTTTCCGAGCCGCTCTCCCGTATGATTGAGGAT
>NZ_JAHHPS010000116.1:0-4398 GCF_024606275.1 Endozoicomonas sp. SESOKO4
TCGATCTGGATTTGTTTAATGGCCTGATTGAGAGTCTTTTCGTCTTCGTCCGTGATAGCAGGGTAGACGTCGGTACGACTCACATAGACCACTTGTTTGCGACGAATATTATTCAGTTTTCGATGAACACCTGACAGATTACTTTCAGCTTTTTTAATGGCTCGTTTGGCCCTGGCGACATCACGATGAAGGTCGAACCGGGGCTTAGGACCCAGACGAGCCATTTGCTTGTCCAGCTCATGTTCAATGGCTGCGATACGCTCATCAACATCAGGCTGACCCGCTTTAAACACTTCTTCATCCAGATGTTCAAGTTTTGCCTCAATCAGACTGTTTTGCTCGTCTATACTGCCGTGATATCTGTAGTTCTTAATGTTGAGTTGATCGGCAATTTGATTGTTTTTGATTCTCTTGGCACCTTCATCGTCATAAAATTCGTTTACTTCTTCCATTAATTCCTGGATTCTGTCTCTTAAAACATGCTGCTGGTCGAAAAGGTTGGCATCATCTGCAAACCCCAGCTGTAAAGCTCTGGCCAGTTGAGCCATGAAAATTTTGCCTCTTTCTTGAGCAGCAGGGTTTTCATGAGGGGAGATATTTAGTTCCATCTCAAGAGCGGTAAGATAATTTAGTTGTTGTTCTTCGGCTCGCTGATCCGATTCTTCGACTACGGAGTTGAGACGATCATGAATATCTGAGAGTACGATATCCGCCTCCGGCAGATCTGCCTCCAGGGCTGGTCCCGGCCGTAAGATCATGTACATCCCACTCAGCTCGTGATATGAGACATCACCGCCATCAATCTTTGCACGGATCCTTTGCAGTCTTGTTGCTTTGTCATCACCTTTATTGATTTTGATGGTGAGTATTTTTTCCAGCACTTGCAGTTTGATCCGGGCCTTTAACTCTGACACCCGTCTGGCTTCTCTGATGCACAGATGCATAAGAATAGCAATGACCTGACGTTGGAAATACACATCGTCCTTATCATTGAGGCGATTCTTTTTCCCCAAAACTCTTGCTGCGGCACGAAGTATCCGAAGCACTTCAGGCATGGCTTTGGGGTGGCCTGGTGTGCGGATGTCTTTCAGTTCTTCTTCCAGCGCTGCATTCTTGAGAAGCGTATTATAAAGTCTTGCCTTCAGAGCATTGTGGTCTTCTGTCGTGATGCCTTCATTCTGCTCACTCAGATCAAGGCCAGGGATCTGCCGCTTCAGGTACTGCTGAATGGCCCGGGAACGGACTTCCGGATCCTGCTTGCTTGCCATTTCAAACGTCTGCCCGGCAAAGTCGCCAATGACTTTGGAAGCAAAGCTTCCGTCTTCGGGAGGAGAAACGCCGTAGGCTTTGGTGACAATGGGTACCAATTCATGAATATTCTGAACAAAATGCCGGTTAGACAGCAGATCTTTAAGTTCAGGTTTGAAGCCGAAGTGTTTTAAGAGTTGATTATACATCCAGGTTGGCGTCATGACCGACGAAGCGACTCTGACGTGCCCTATTGAGAATTCAAATTCATCTGCGACACCTTGAGTAGCACTATCTTGAGTAGCACTATCTTGAGTAGCACTGGTCAATGCCTGCTGAAAAGACTCATAGTACGCAAGCGTCACCAGTATATCTTCGTATGATCGAGTCGTCAGTCCATCTTCGTTAAGTCCGGCATTGTGCTGTGCAGCTAACTCCTCCAGTAACGCCGTTTGCCTGTTTCGAATGACGTACTGGTAGCTTTTGACCTTGTCTGTTTTGATCTTTGTTATTGTTTCAGTAGCGGGTGGGAAGCCATAAAATTCTTCCAGGAGGTGGTACAGACCCATTTGCACAAAGGCGATATCGCTGGGATTCTGTTTCTGACCACGGAAGACAATAATCTCCCCCGGAGCTTCATTCACTGCCAGTTTTGGATAGCCAGCAGGTACAGGATAAGCCTGTGTCTCATCCTCTGCGTGTACAACATAGCCAACGGGTTTAAGGTAGGACAACAGATTATTCAGGGCCATCTGTTGTAAGTCTTCCTTCAGAACATGAACCCGGGTATAGGCCGTGGTGGCCGCTGCAAAAAGAGCCTCATCATTGACAAAGAGCGATTGCCCCAGATGCTTCAGTTCCAGAGGTTGATCGCCCGCGGCGATAAGACGCATAAAGGTGCGCCCGTTGACTTCAACTTTGTCTACTTCAATGGCGGCAAGGGCAACATAGTGATCAATTTCGCCCAGGCTTCCTGCTCTTTTATTGGCTCCTTTCAGTATTGCGACCAGCTGTTTGGGGTTGGCGACTTTCGTTAATGGTTCTAATGGTTGGATGTCACCTGATTGACTACAAACAGCCTCGACTGAATCCTGACTGGTCATTCCGTCTCTGACTTCAATGATCAGTTTGCTGTCTTCAAGGTTATGGGTGAACCTGAAGACTCCCTCATTACCGACCTTTAGAATTTTGGTGTATTTCTGAGCAACCCCATGCTCGTCTGTTTCAAACTGATCAACACTGGAAACACCCTCATCGATGCCAGAAAGAACATCTGTGAAGCCTTCAGAGGGAACGTCATAGCCTGCTCTGGCTACCGCCTGATCAGGGTAGGTGGTGGTAAAGGATTTGGGGATTGGTTGCTGGTCGTGACCTAAAGTTGGCCGAACCATGACTTCACTGTGGGTAAACTCCCCACGTCCACTGCCCGGAATATCGACAGATTTTATCTGCAGCCTCCGATCGGCCAGTGCCTGTGAAGCAGCGATGGAAGAGTTGATGGCAACAGCCACTGCAAGGCTTAATGCATTGAGGCGGGGATGTGTCATTCTTCTACCTCAGAGCTGAATACTTTTATTGCCGTGAAAAGTAATGCTTACACCGGGCGAGAAAGCAACTTCTAATTTAATCGCTCATGGCTGTTTTACCATGCTGTTGAGACAATCTAGTCCACAGTGGCAAAAGTTCAACGCCAGCAAAATTGAGTTGTTTTTTTTCAGAGAAGGAGTGCATTCATGGCTTCTAACATAGCTTCCAAGATAGCCTCTGACAGGGTTTAATCGATGGTATGGTCTGAAAGAAACCAGTATGTATTGCTTTATACCGGTTTCTTTTGGGTGGCTATGAAGGGATCATCCACTATTTTCTGATATCAAAGTTCGTTGCGGGTATTTTTATCTTGATCAGGATCGGGCTTCTCAACTTTTTGATCAGTCAGTGCTGTTTTCACGGCTGCGGTTTCAGGTGCTGCAGTCCTTGACCCGAAGAAAACACCCAGAGTGCGGGAGTAAGGAATACTTTCTGCATGGGAGAATGACCATTGAGGCACATTTTCCCTGAAGTATTTCTCCCAGCCATGCTCATACATCCTCATGGTGCGATCACGTCGTTCACGGAACTGAAGATAATTCTCTTTCCGCGTCCAGCCATGCATCATGTCCTTTGCCTTAACACGCTTTGAATACTCTTCATCTGTTTCATTAAAGCGTTGTGGCGTGGCAATGGCAGTACGTTTCACATAGTTCGCTTCCGTTTCACCCACACCTCTCCAGCGGTTGATCTTGTCAAGACTTCGGCCCAGAGGTCCGCCCAGCCATTGGGTGAGCATTTTGTTGTCATTCATGAAGAAGTCGAAAGTAAGGCTCGACGCCAGAGCGAATCCGAAGGTTTGAGCGTAGGTAAACCCGGATACCAGACCGTGGGCGTACGCTCCGACAGTGGCTACCGGACCGAGCACAAGACCGGCTGTGGCGGAGGCCAGGGTTTTCACTTTTTCAGGTGTGATTCTGTGCAGCAGCGGTACCTGAACCCCTTGTCCGGTGGTCATGGATTTCACTATTTCGGGCACCAGGCGGAAAATGCTGCGATACATCCGGGGGTTGGCGTTGTGCTGCCTGGCGAACAGAAGCGAGCCGGTTTTCAGCAGTATGACCGAAGAAGCGGCCTTGCCCAATGGCATCAGCAGCCCACCCACTTCGGAGAGTTGTTCAATTTCACTGTGGAAACCGTACTGGCGCGTTCGGTCAAGATCATCACTATAGCGTTCCAACCAGTGCTGGAAAGGCGTGAGCATCCTGTGCGTGTAATCACCTCTGTTGGTCAGGTCCAGAAGATAGAGGAACGACATGTTTGACAGCGATAGCATGGTGGCATCCAGTACATTATGAGCCACCAGCAGAGGTTTGTAGCTGGAGAAGTACCAGGTGACAATCTGTGCCAGAGAGGCTGAAGGTTTGACCCAGTAATCATTGAGCTCTCGCTCAACCGCTGCGGCATGAGCCTGCATCAATGTGCTGTGGATGGCCTTGATCAGTTCTGATTCAGACACGCCGACAGCATTGGCATAAGGCGTCAGGGTATCTTGAACATGAGTCAGGAATGCTGCCGTCTTGCGGCCGTTTTCAAAGGCAATATCGTCAAGAACGTAGTTGG
>NZ_JAHHPS010000117.1:0-9460 GCF_024606275.1 Endozoicomonas sp. SESOKO4
TTTTCTGGATGTCCTTTTTAACTGGTTTTATTTTTGTGGATGTCCTTTTTATTTTTTTTTATTTTTGTGGATGTCCTTTTTATTTTTTTTATTTTTTTTTTTATTTTTGTGGATGTCCTTTTTATTTTTTTTTTATTTTTGTGGATGTCCTTTTTATTTTTTATTTTTGTGGATGTCCTTTTTATTTTTTTGTGGATGTCCTTTTTATTTTTTTTTTTGTGGATGTCCTTTTTATTTTTCTTTTTATTTTTTTTATTTTTATTTTCTATGATCTTCACCCTCGCATCATGAACGACAGTGCTGAATTTTACAGGCTCATTTCATGTTGGAAACTGGGCTCCCCTTCAGGCTCATTTCATATTGGAAGAGACTGAGGTTGACATATATAACTAGTCAGACTAGTTTTTTTTAAGGTGTGTCATGATTCAGGAGATTGAAATGGAAAATCAATGGCAGTTACAAGAGGCTAAAAGTAAGTTTAGTCATATCGTGGACAGGGCTCGCCAGTACGGTCCGCAATTTGTGACCCGTCACGGGCATAAAGCGGCTGTCATTCTTTCGTTTGAAGACTATCAAAAGATGTCCGCACCAGAGAATAGTCTGAGTGAATTTCTAAAAGCATCTCCCTTTTCGGATGCTGATGTTGAAGTGTTTGACAGAAGTAAAGAAACTCCGAGGGATGAAGATCTGTGAAGTATTTACTGGACACCTGTGTATTGTCAGAAGCATTCAAAAAAAATCCTGATCAGCATGTACTTGAATGGATGGATAGTTGTGAGGAATACAAGCTCTATTTGAGTGTTTTGACTCTGGCAGAAATTGAAAAAGGAATAGGGAAATGCCAGGAGCCGACAAGACAGGATAAGTTGCGAACCTGGCTTGAGTTTGATCTTATGGAGCGCTTCAAGCACAGAATATTGCCTGTAGATCTTGGGGTGGCAATAGCTTGGGGGCGTATCCAGTCTGAATCTGAAAAAAAGGGCGCACCTATGCCTGTGATTGATGGGCTTATAGCTGTCACAGGCTTGGTGCATGACTGTACTGTAGTTACTCGAAATACAAACGATATGCGTATGTGCCAGGTACAGTTATATAACCCATGGGAACGTACAGTGTCATCCAGACCCTGACCCGCAAAATTCATAAGGCGGTTTTGAACAGCCACATATTTTTAAAATAAATATGAACAGGCTCATATCTTTATTGACCTTCGTTTTAACGAGTGAAACATTTCTGTAACAAAATTGCATAACAATAGTGAGCAATAACAAACCTCATAGAGGCGCTCCATGTTGAAACCAATGAAAGGTCTGCTAGCGCTGACCATATCCACCGTTGCCATGCTCACCACCAGTGCACAGGCGGAAGAACTAAGAATTCTGACCTGGGGAGGCTATGCGCCTCAGGAAGTGATTGATCAGTTTGAACAGGAAACCGGTATTACCGTTAAGGTCACCAAATCCAATAACGAAGATATGATTTCCAAGCTTCGCGCTACTCGCGGTGCTGGTTATGATCTGGTGCAGCCAAGTCAGGATCGTATTGTCGGTGCGCAGAAAGAATATCGAATTTATAAACCTGTTGACCTCAGTAAACTCGATGCCGGTCAGTTTATTCCTTCCATGCTGTCCGCCACCAAAGCCAACACCACCATAAACGGTGATGTGTACGGTGTGCCTCATATCTGGGGTACCAGCGGTCTGATTACCGATACTGCAGGTAGCAAAAGCAGCTACAGTTTTAATGACCTATGCTCTGATGATTACAAGGGCAAAGTATCCTATCGCCTGAAGCGTCCAACCCTGATTGGTTTCGCGTTTGCCATGGGCGAAGACCCATTCGCAGCCTACAACGATCAGAAAAAATACGCTGAAATTCTGGGCAAAGTTGAGCAGAAGCTCATCAACTGCAAAGCCAATGTTAAAGCTTACTGGGAAGGCGGTGATGCTTTGCTTAACCTGCTGCGCAGTGGCGAAGTCACTTTGGCCATGGGTTGGGATGCAGGCGGCTGGAAGCTGCATAAAGAAACGACCAGCATCAACTTCGTACCACCAGAGTCTGGAGCACTGGGCTGGATTGATACCTTTGCCCTGCCCGCCAAAGGCAAGAATGATGAAGCTGCTTATCAATGGATCAACTTTGTAATGCAGCCTGAGATTGCTGCCAAAATCACCGAGGCTGCGGGTAACTTTACCGCATCTGCCGGTGCTGAAGAGTTTGTTAACGAACAGCTCAGCAACAGCTATAAGATCAGCTACAACCAGAGCAGTCTCGATAATATCAAGTGGTATCCGCCAGTACCTGCAGGCCTGGAAATCATCGAAGGAAAAACGCTGGATCGTATCAAAGCCGCACAGTAATCAGTTATAGCTTTACCCGCCAGTCCTGTTTTTTGCTGAGAGTTATATGACAGAGGCTGGTGGTTTTTCAGGATGTACACCCTCATGACTTTCGATCTCGAATGCCGCAATGTTTTCAAACACTTTGGCAGTTTTCAGGCAGTAAATGACATTTCTCTTGAAATCCCTGCTGGCTTCTTTTTCTCCATACTGGGCCCCTCTGGCTGTGGCAAAACCACGCTGCTGAGAATGCTTGCCGGTTTTTCTGAACCTGATCAGGGAGAAATTCTGATAAAAGGAAAGAAGATGGCTGGTATCCCGGCTAATAAGCGTCCGGTAAATATGGTGTTTCAGCACCTGGCTCTTTTTCCCATGATGAATGTTGGGGAAAACATTGCTTACGGACTCAAGCGCAACAGGGTACCAAAGCCGCAAAGGGATAAAAAAGTTGCCGATGTTCTGGAACGTATTGGTTTGCCGGGTATTGAAAAAAAATCGGTCAATCAACTCTCCGGTGGACAGAAACAGCGGGTGGCAATTGCTCGATGTCTGGTGCTTGAACCGGATGTTCTCTTGCTGGACGAGCCTCTTGGCGCTCTTGACCTGAAGCTTCGGGAACAAATGAAAGTCGAGTTAAAAAAACTGCAAAAAGCGTTTGGTACCACCTTTATTTACATAACCCACGATCAATCTGAAGCAATGGTTATGTCGGACCAGGTAGCCGTCATGAATCATGGCCGTTTTGAACAGGTGGGCTCTCCGCAGTCGCTTTACTATGAGCCAAAAACGTCATTTGTCGCTGGTTTTGTTGGTAATAACAATCGGGTGGCCGGGATCGTTGAGTCTATTGTTGGTGAAACGGCAATAATCCGATCTAACGCCGGACAGCAATTTAAAACTGCGTTTCCAAAAATAGACCTTAAAGCAGGAGACGCTGTTGATTTGTTTATCCGCCCGGAAGCCATTCATATCCGGAGAGATCAGAGCGTAACGTCTGAAAACCATATTAATGGTCAGGTAGAAAATATTCTTTTTGATGGCGGTAATAGCCAGATACTGGTGAAAGATATCGATTCATCCCAAGAGTTGAGTGTTTCGTTGCCACAGACTCGAGAATTTAATGATCTGGTGGCTGGAGACAGAGTCTCATTATCCTGGGATATGCAACAGAGCAATATTTTTCTATCAAATAAAAAGAGAGAATCTTGACCATGACTGGTAGAAAACTCTCTTTTTATCTGCTGTTAATGCCACTGCTGCTGACGCTGACATTGCTGATTCTGTTACCACAGCTGGATATGTTGGGCATCTCAATGAGAGAGCGAGTCAGTTACGGTGTTTATGAGTTCAGCCTGCTTCATTATCGGGAGTTTTTCACAGAGCCGCTCTATTGGAATACATTTTTGCGCACTGCGGTGATGTCCATACTTGCTACGGCCCTGACATTACTGATCTCCTTTCCGGTTGCCTGGTATATCGCCAAAATTGCCCAGGGTAAAAACAAGAACCTGATGTTTCTTGCCTGTCTGATTCCATTCTGGGTCAGTGAACTTGTGCGAACCTATGGCTGGATGATTTTGCTGCGTGAGAGCGGTGTTGTCAGTGGCTTCCTGCAATGGATTGGAGTGGTGGACGCGCCAGTAGAGATGCTGTACAACGACATTACTGTTATGACGGGCCTCGTTTATGCCTCCATGCTCTTTATGGTAGTGCCTCTGGTCAGCACCCTGGAAGGAATGGACGACAGCCTTGTAGAAGCAGCTTATGACCTGGGCGGTAACCACTTCACGGTGCTTCGCACAGTCATTATTCCATACGCTGTACCAGGCATCGTATCAGGATGCATCGTCGTCTTTATGCTGACCCTTGGTAATTATCTGACACCGACACTGTTGGGTGGTAAAGACAGTCTCTGGTTTACCGAGCAGATTTTTACCCAGTTTATTACCCGCTTTAACTGGGAACAGGGAGCAGCCTTTGGCGTTTTATTGCTCTGTCTGTCGTCGCTGATTGTCTGGCTTGGACTGAAGCTCAGCAAACAGTCCTTCAAACAGGCATTAGCCAGTGAAACCTGAGAAATAGATCATGATACCGAGTATTCCCCAAAGCAGAGCATTTCAGAAAACCTACACGGTTTATGTATGCTTGTTCTTTATGTTTCTTTTGGCTCCACTTGTCGTCGTTGCCGTTTTCTCAATGAACGACAGTGTATTTCCTTCCCTGCCGTGGGAAGGGTTTACTCTGGACTGGTATTTTGCCGACAACAAAGAGCGTCGTGGCTTATTTCATGACGGTGCGATACAGGAAAGTATTATCACTAGCCTCATGATCGCACTGTTTGTTGCTATTCTGTCCGTCACTTTAGCTATCACTAATGCACTGTTGTTTGAGCGATATGATTTTCGGGGAAAACAGTTTCTCTATAGTTTGATGTTGCTACCACTGGTGATTCCGGGCGTCATTCTCGGGATTTCCATTCTTTCTTTCAGTAGCGGCATCGCCAATACGATAGAAGACAGTTATGGACTCGATCTGGAGTTTTTAAGGCCCGGTCTGCCACTTATTGTTCTTGGACAATTTGTATTTATCAGTACTATGGCAACACTCGTCATTTCAGCACGACTGAGAAAGCTGGATACCGCAATGGAAGAAGCTGCTTTAAACCTGGGTGCAAGCCGTTTTGAGGTATTCACAACGATTACACTGCCCTGGTTAAAGCCAGCGGTGATTGGCTCGGCGGTTGTGGCTTTTCTGATGTCTTTCGAGAATTTTAATACCACATTAATTCTTGCAGGCAGTGATTCCCCATTAACGATTACATTGTTTGATCGTATGAGGGAAGGTTCAACACCGGTGCTCAATGCGGTTTCGACACTATTGATGGCAGGATCTGGTGCACTTGCTCTCGTCAGTATTTTTATTCAAAGAAAGTAATTGGAAATAGTTAAAGGATAGGCCCATATTTTATGGCACCTATCCTGTTTCAATTCCCTTTGAATCAATGACCCCACGCTTCTGGCAGAATGGAGCCTTTCACCTCATTAATTAATATGTACCTCTCTGGCGATTAGCTTTGGATTCAGCAAACCCTCGTAGGAAAAAAACTCTTGAGTCCGTCCTTTCTTATAGCTGACTTCATAGAGCATTAAAAAAGGAAGTCCACCTCCCCGGGTCATTTGTTTGAAATCCGCATGCCAGCCAACAAAGGTATGATCCTGATATTGCCCCAATTCACTGCTCAATAGTGGTCTGAAATTGTCTTTTCCTGAGCCTGTGGTTTTGAGCGTGTGGTGACCCGATTGAATAATCAGCATCAGCTCCGAGCCCTGTTCTTTCTCGAAATAGCGATCCACTTCACCTTGGTAAATGGTCTGAAGACTCAAAGCTCCGGTGACTGCAGTGGATGCAAGCACCAGCACAACGGTTATGGCCCGAGCGGCAAGAGAGAGTCTTTTATTATCGAAAAGGTTGCGATTTTTCACGATAGCCGCCTCTGTAACTAAGTCTGTATTGGGGTTATCGGGTCACACTTGAAAATCACGAGAAATTAGCGGGCTTAAAAGCCTAAAGCTCTGGTCATGAGCGCCGAAACATGTTGCTAGAGACTGACCTGTGGGGCCCCGGGTTTTGGCGTTGGGCAACTATTCAATGACCGAGGATAACGAGATGAAAACATGGATGTCCAGGACGCTGGGTTTCACGCTGATCGAACTGATGATCGTAGTAGCGATCATTGGTATTCTGGCGGCAGTGGCGATTCCCCAGTACCAGAACTATACCCGTAATGCCACTGCTAGCGCTGCTATTCAGGAAGCTAACGCCTATAAAACAGCTATTTCGATCTGTTTACAGTCACACGCATTGGCTGATTGTGATCTTACTGAAAATTCAGTGCCTGGTCCCGCAGGGAAAGTAAGTGCAGGAGCATCAGACAAATCGTCTATTGTAATTACACCTGGAAGTCCATTTGGTAGTCAAACGGTGACTATGTGTCCAGACACTGTAGGAACCAGCTGGCAGGTTTTTTGTACTGGTGCAGCGGGAGCAAATAACTTATGTGCTATAGATGCTGTTCAGAATTATCCCGGTTATACCACTACTATTTCAGCTTGTCCATAATAAAATTTGTCATCAACTAGGCCGGATTAAATCCGGCCTTTTTTCTGTCTGGCGTTTATCTGACGATAAAAGTGACTCCAGAATGAAGCCTGGTTGTAGCTGCTTGCAAATAAAGTCCGTTTTACCTGCAAAAAAGCCCCCCTTTTTTTGATCCCCAATTAACTGAGAATAATACCCTGACCATGCTCGTATTAATTGACAATGTGCCCGAATGAATCGGGACAGATGGCTATTCCCCAATAGCTGTGTGCTGCGGACTCGAAAGATATGCCCTTTCTGTTTTGTAGTTTAAATGCAATATCCTTAACGGTTCACAAAAAAAATACCACAACGGTCAAAAACCTGTGACGTAACCATAGTCGGGGAGGATGACTGGCAGCAGTCAAGCAGGTCGGTCTGCATTGCCATAGCCCTGTCGAATCACAGAAGCGCTTTAATGGATTTTTAACGGGAAAGCACACTTATTTTCTTGATCTATCCTTCCTTTCTGTAAACCGGAAAGCAGGGATAGAATTATTAAACACTCACTCTTTGTAGCAGCGCTCTTACTGCTATTGTTTTCTGTCAACTGCCAGACCCAACCATTGACAGAACGTTATATTGTCGAGCTTGAACAGAAAAAAGGTTCTACGAAACAGCGCTTCACTATAATGCGTGACCGGCATACATTCTCGGGTAACCCGTCAGTCATTGCCTACGCAAACAGTCATACAGAACCGGGCTTGCCACCTGATCACAATCCACACAAATCGGGCGAATACGGGGTTAAAACAACACATATTGAATCGATTTCATGGCAATGGCTCTACAACATCCAGCTGCTGGTGGGTTACGAACTAATCCTGACAACCAAAGGCGCCTCTCTAAAAATCACACCTTATTCGTGGTCACCTGTAGAAATGGCCGTCACTGTCAGTTGGCTTTTACAGAACTATTGGAACCCCGGTTCACCGTCGTTTAACCCGAGTGGACAACAAAAGGCGAGTGAGTTTCATCCGTTTGCCACCATCACTATGATGTTTGGCTCTGGAAATAACCATCAAACCTGTCAGCAACAGGGCCAGCCATCAGAATCGTCCGGCCAGAATGCCACCTTAGCCACAGGCTATTGCACCAGTCTTGTGTGCTCTGACTCTGGAAACGGTAACGGAGACCCTCATCAACATTTGCACAGTTTAGGTTTAAATTGTTTCGTCCAGCCCTGTCACGGCGTTTGTCAATTCCGATCCTCAACCGTTAGCACGGGGTTAGCTCAATCGCCGTTGGATTCTGTAGGAGTTTCGACAGTAGCAACACCCGGACAAAACGCTCCTTTGAATAGCTGCAACTCTTTAGAAGGGGTCGCCTCAGACGGGGTTGCCTCAGACAGGGTTGCCCTGAACTCAGTCGATGCAGGGGAAGCCAGTACAACGGCTCCTGCCGGGAAAGCAACTTGTAACGTGATAGTGGTCGAGGAGGATGGTCAGCTGCGGCAATGCTGGAAAGTCTGCAAGAATGCTCGTGCTCTCTACACACACAAATACATGTACCACAGCGGACAACAAACCTGTGAATTGCCCGTGTTCGGGGAGGATGGCCATCAGCAGCCATGTGGGAAAGTATTCAAGCATTTCCGATCTCTGTTATGTCACAAAAGCAGATACCATACCGGGCAACGAACCTGTGAGGCCACGGTAGCCGGAGAGGATGGCCAACAGCGACCATGTGGTGTGTCCTGTAAAAATGCCAGAGCCCTGACCGATCACAAAGACAGATACCACAGAAAACAACGAACCTGCGATGTGGCTGCGATCGGGGAAGATGGCCAGCCGCGGCCATGCGGGATGGTCTTCAACGGCCCTAAAGCGCTGTTGGATCACAAAGCAATCTACCACTCAGAGCCACAAACCTGTGACATGACCGTGCTCGGGAAGGATGGCAAACAGCGGCCTTGCGGGACGGTCTGCAAGAATACCCATGCCCTTCACTGTCACAAAAGCATTTACCACAATGGACAAAAGACCTGTGACATCACTGTGGTCGGGGAAGACGGCCATGAGTGGCCATGTGGGAAAACCTTCAAGCATGCCCGATCACTGTCATCTCACAAAATCAGATACCACACCGGGGAACAAACCTGTAAGGCGACAGTGGTCGGTAAAAGTGGCCAGCAGCGACCATGCAGAACGCTCTGCAAGAATGAACAAGCCCTGATAAATCACAAAGACAGGTACCACAGGAGTCCACGAACCTGTGACGTCATCGTGGTCGGGGAAGATAGCCAGCTGTTGCCATGCGGGAGGGTATTCAATGGCCCCAAAGCGTTGTCGGATCACAAAAGAAGCTCCCACAGTGGGCCACAAACCTGTGAGGTGACGGTGATCGGTGATGATAGCCAGCTGCAGCTATGCGGAAAGGTTTGCGACAGTCTCAAAGCCCTGTCGAATCACAAACGAATACATCGAAAACGCAAGCTTGATGACCTGAAATGCAATGATAAAGATAGTCCTTGATCTAGCCACTGCCCTTTCATAAAGATAACAATCAAAAGACACTCTTCATCTAAGTGGGAGCATCAGCGCAGTAATTGTTTTTTAACGGCATGAACCCGTATAAGATTATGATCCTGCTGCGGAACGAGACAGCCCGGAAGCCAGAGAGGTTTTTATTGTTGATGCTTTTGAGACTGCTTAAGGCGGAAATACAGTCATGGTCGTCTAAACCATTCAATAGAGTCCCTGATGCTCGGAGCATTTAAATAGCTTTTAGCTCTCCGAGCCTGCTCAACGGACATCAAAGCCACAGCAGCTATTTCCTGAGGCGTAGCATTAAGAATTTTTTTCCAGCTTTTGAAATGGGCTACCAGTTTTTCAGAACGACTTTCTCCCACCTGTGGAATGCTCAAGGCTCTTATCTGGGACTTCAGAGAAGCCATGTGGAGAGTGCCGAGTACCATTAGCAGTTGTTTCGCTGAGTGCCACCAATCCTTACGGTCGCTCGAAGCTGATGGTGGAAGAAGTTCT
>NZ_JAHHPS010000016.1:0-1390 GCF_024606275.1 Endozoicomonas sp. SESOKO4
GTCTTGGTAAGCGCTTTCACATAGAGAGAGCATAACAGCCAGAAATCTTTCAGGCTTTAAACGACCACAACCGGGAACCGCTATGTAGGTAAAAATGATATGGAAATATTTAGTATTATCGATCACAAGTTCACATAAAGCCTTTTTTGACTTTCTTTTTGGTTCTTGCGAATCATCCGAATGAGGTAAGGAATACAAGGTATACAAAGATACCAGTTTAGTCGCAGCAGCCTTAGTCTCTGGATCAGCAAGGCAATACGCTATATTGAGGTGGTTTAAAACACAACTGCAAGCTGCTGCTTCTAATGCTTGCCTTCGGGTGGAAGGCATATAGTCTGAGTTACCAATGAATGAGGATAATCTGAGCAAATTTTCAGCTTTCAGGAATTTTCTTTCCAGATGCCGCCGAAATTTAGCCTTGTGGGTCGTTATGCCTGTCTGCCGATGCCGCAAATGAGTCGATGGTGTGAAAAGCAAGCTTTGCTTGGATGTTGCTCCTGTATCGCCCGTAGAATTTGCTTCAGGATTCAGCGACCAATCAGCAGGCCCGTCGATATGGGATGATTGTCGAAGTTTACAAACGCCATGACAGGAATCGACGTGGCAATTTAAGCCGAGAGTATGTTGAGGTTGATCCGGCTCTTCGTTACCGCCGCCAGAGCCGAGATGCTGGAGTCTGGTGACAGAACCTGTCAGTTGCGCGGATGTTCCGGAGGCTTGCTGGCCGGATGATTCTGTTTGCTCGTTTCTTTGCTGGCTTTGTTTTTGGCTATTTCCGGGGAGCATCATAGTGGTGATTGCAAACGGGTCATCCTGACTGGCCTCCAGTTTATTTATCGGACTGAACATAGGCGAATCGGTGTTCCAATAACTTTGTAAAAGCCAGCCGACCGCAAAAAAGGCTTCTACAGGAATCCATGAATGAGGTTTGGTGCTCAGAGCACTGTCATCGGAAGTCATAACCAGTTGGTAAGCAACCAGCGCACCAGCGGCGTATATCAATTCCCACGAGATCGACTCAAAAAAGGACGTTTTTACCCTGTAACCGCCGAGTCTCTGTGGTTGGTCATTGTGCGGAAAAATTGATTCGTCATAGTTGTTTGTATCAGCAAGGTATGACGGGATGCCCAGCAATGTTTGCTGGTCTGGCTTAATAGAAAAGCTCCCTTTTGGAGAGTGTCCATCCTGATGAAGCTCAACAAAAAAGCTTCTTGTAAATGATTCGGTCTGGCAGATGGCAGACAGTGGGAACAGCAAAAACAGTGCCGCTGTGAGTAATTTTTTCAAAACTCTATCCTTACCTTCATTTTGTGTTTGTTGATTCGAAAAGGGTAGGCCTGAAAGATTTCTGGCTGTTATGCTCTCTCTATGTGAAAGCGCTTACCAAGAC
>NZ_JAHHPS010000118.1:0-2521 GCF_024606275.1 Endozoicomonas sp. SESOKO4
AGCCATTGCCATCAGTTCTTCCATCATTGTCACACAGGCACTGGCCGATCGCAGGTTGCAGACAAAATCTATCGATATTACAGACAATGGACCTGTGGAGTTTACCCGGAGTGAGAGCATTGTTCGGCCAACGTTAGGTGATGACCAGCAGCCAATACCCGGATCTTTCACAACCACCTACTCTTATCAGGCTCAAGTCAGTGCAGGTTATGTCATTCCTGCTAAAGGTTTTACAGATATTCTTTCTGATTTCTGCGGGGGTGTTTCCAGCGTTGATCTGTTTGAAACAGACGAAAATGACGTTGCCCGAAAATACATTAAAGTCCTGAAGGTGGGTGATGAGGAAGTCTTCAGGTTTACCCATAATCTTGAAGAAAAGGAACTGGTCATTGAAGTCAGAAGCGGAATGACTGATCGGGACTCAGTTGAGGCTGTTCGCTCTCAGTTGGCTGGCATGGAATCATTGGAACCGTTAACGAAAATTGCCAGCCACACTCAACTGTTCTGGCTGCTGGAAGGTGCTGAGGAGAGAGCGGGAAACCTCGGCAAAAGTGATCACTATGTTTCCCTGGCTACCATTGAAGTCGACAAGGTTGAAGTGAATGGGCGTACCTTCATGCGTCTTATCTCAGGGGGTGATCAGCCCCCCGAACTGCAACGTCTGGGTCAATCACTCTTTGTCAATGATGAGGCTCTCCTGGCAGCAGCCACCTCGGCCTACATCCAGGTTCATATCCTCAGAGAGAATATACAACAGCAGGCTCTTAATGAACTATTGGCATACAGTAAACCCGTCGGATATGTTGTGCATGTCAAGGATGACAAACAGGTTTATCCTGTGCCTGCAGGTTATCCAATGCTGAAAGTAGAGGAAGCTCCGGGAGAGGTTATTGTTTTCTATGGTCAGATGCAGAATCCCCATGATATTGCTTTTGTAGAAAGCCTGCATAAGCACTGGGAAGAAGATAAGAGTAGTAACTCTGCCCCGGCATTAACGACACACGTTAAAAAATACAAGCTCGAAAGCTACCTGTACATCATTCGAAGCAGGCAGATGGAAATGCTGGAGGAGTTTACTGGGAGGCTCGACGCCGCTGCTGACACAGATCAACCCACAACACTTTCAAATGAAGATAAACTGACGATGCGTGCGCTTGCATTCTATGAATCTCTCCGGCAGGCATTGACCAGTGCTATTCCACATGGAGCAGATGAATTTGAGTTCACACTGGAACACATCAGAGTCGTTTCTTCAGTCATCACGCCAATCTGGATGCATAATCAACTCGTAAAACACTTCAGTTTCAAACCCGTATTTAGAAATCTTCTGATTAACCCGCACTTTGTTCAGAATATTCAGAAAGTGATACCCGTTATCAGCCATATCAACAAGCTGCAGATCGACACTTCCCGGGAAGACGGAGAGTTTGCTTCCAAAGTCATGAGCGATATGATGAACAGACAGCTGTCAGAGTTTAACAACGATCTGGAGAGGTTGCGGGTAAAAGAGGCCAAACTCGTCGAGCTAAACGAAAAATTACTTTACGCAACGGAACAAGCCGAAGAAACAAAGGCCATTGCCGTTCGTAGTCATGAGGAAAAACTGAGAGACAGGCAACGCTATGAAAATTCGCTTGCACTGTTAAGTGTCGAGCTGAAAGATCTGGAGAATCAGAATCAGAAAATACGGGATGCAGTCCATCGGATTCCATCACAGGTAAAACAAGTCCTTGGAGCCAGAACAGATGCCAAAATCGCTCATAACGCTCAAATGGCATGGGATTTTGCTACTAATAACCAGGATGATAGCCTGCTACCCCAAGATCAAGACGAACTCCCCGGAAGAAAACTTCTTGAGAACATCATTGCACTGACCAAATTACCTGGGGCAAAACCACCTGATAGAGAAATCTTCAAAGCAATACTAGCCTTCCCTGAAGGCCTGCCCGGTATAACTCCGGTCAATGAAAACGATCTGGTTGCCCGCTTTCAGTCCACTCAACAGCAACCGGAAGAAGATGCGGATTCACCCGTTGGGCAAGAACTACCCGTCGTTGGACAGATCGGTCGGAGTCCCGTCAACGAAGCTGATCTGGAAGTCCGTCAAAAAGCCATTCAACAACACTCCGGGGAGAAAGCTCAGGTCGCTCGACAACATCCTCAGCAACGAAGCTTCAGAACAGATACTACAAGAGAAGCTGAAATCAAATCCCATCATGCAACCATTGCCGCACGCTTACACATTTGGAATTTTGACAACAATGCGGATGTTTTCGTTCAACATGAACGCCTGATTCAAAAAATCAATACGATTAATGATAAAAAAGGACGTCTGCGTCAACAACTTGAGGCCATCAATGCTCAGCAAGAACAACCGCCTCAGAGAGTTCAGAGAAGCAGAGATGCTCGCACCTCCTCTAAATCTAAAACTGAAGAGGATCTAACAGTTACTCTTGGTGTTGAGCTGAATGATAACACCACTCCCGAAGAACGCGACGCCGTGGAAGTGGCAATAAACATG
>NZ_JAHHPS010000119.1:0-1629 GCF_024606275.1 Endozoicomonas sp. SESOKO4
AGCCATTGCCATCAGCTCTTCCATCATTGTCACACAGGCACTGGCCGATCGCAGGCTGCAGATAAAATCTTTCGATATTCGGGACAATGGACATAAGGAGTTTACCCGGAGTGAGGTTATAGTTAAGCCAACTTCAGGTGATGACCAGCAGCCAATACCCGGATCCTTTACCACCACATACCCGGACCAGACTGAAGTCAGAGCGGGCTATGACGTTCCTTCTGAAGGCTTCACAGACGTTCTTTCCGGCATCGAGGGTGGCGTTTCCAGTGTTGATCTATTTGCAACAGACGATAATGAAATTGCTCAGAAATACACCAAAGTTCTCAAGGTCGGTAATGAGGGAATCTTCAAGTTCACCCATGATCTTGCAGAAACGAAACTGGTCATTGAAGTCAGAAAAGGAATGACCGATCAGAGCTCAATTTCAGCTGTTCGTGCTCAATCAGATGATATCCAACCATTAGAACCGTTTACGAAAGTTGCCAACCCTGAACTTCTGGTCGGAGTGCTGAAAGGTGCGAATGAAAGAGCAGGAAGTCTTGGCGAAGTTGATCACTATGTTGCCCTTGCCACTATTGAAGTAGACAAAGTTGAAGTGAATGGGCGCACCTTCATGCGTCTTATCGCAGCAGGCGATCAGCCTCCTGAACTGCAACGTCTGGGTCAATCGCTCTTTGTCAATGATGAGGTGCTTTTAGCAGCAGCCACCTCTGCCTACGCCCGGGTTCATCTCCTGGGTGAAGATCTACAACAGGAAACTCTGAATAAACTGTTGTCCTGCCATAAGCCCGTCGGCTATGTCGTATACGTTGAGGATGACACGCAGGCATACCCTGTGCCTGCAGGTTTTCCAAAACTGGAAGTGACTGAGACTCCGGGTGAGATTATTGTTTTCCTCGGTCAGAAGCAGAATCCGACCGATATCGCTTTTATTGAAGGTATCTATGACGTCTGGATGGAAGAGTTCTACAACAGCCCTCGCCCCCGGGAAACAATACAGGTTAAAAAAGACAGGGTCAAAAGCTACCAGTACATCATTCGAAGCAGGCAGATGGCACAGCTCGAAGAGTTAGCTGCAGAGCACAATAATGGAATTGTCAAAAGTGAACATACGTCGCTTTTATACCATGGCAAACTGGTGACGTTTGCATACTATGAATATCTCCAGCAGACATTGACCTGTGCTGCTTCGGATGGAGCAGACGAATTTAAATTCACAATGCCACACGTCAGATTCGTTTCGTCATTCATCACGCCGACCTGGATGCATATCCAACTCGTAAAACGTTTCAGCTTCAAACCCGTACTTGGAAATCTTCTGACTAACCGGGATTTCATTCAGAATATTCATGAAATAATCAGGTCCGATATCAGCGTATTTTCTAACGATTATTTTGACGATCCTTTTAGTGAAGAGGAAGGCTTTGCTTCCAAAGTCACTGGCAGATTTGCCGGACAGCTCATTGAGATGGAAAATGAGTTGCAAGCGCTAAGGGCAACAGAGGCCAAACTCAACGATCAAAAGGAATTAACAGAACGAACATTAACAGAACGAACAATAGTATCAGTCATTCCTGTCTCTTATACACATCTGACGCTGCCGACGACGGAGAGAGTGTAGATCTC
>NZ_JAHHPS010000120.1:0-1398 GCF_024606275.1 Endozoicomonas sp. SESOKO4
GCAGGGCAAAAATCAGCTCATGGACACTCCGGACCTGCTCAGCCTCCTTAGGGTTGAGTGCCTGAAGGCAGGATTGCAGCTGATGGCAGGCTGCCACCCAATCACGAAATGATATCTGCCCTTCTTTACCGGCTTCCATGGGAGGGATGATACTCTCTAACCCTGATCGGATGGTCTGCTTCAGTGTCTCAAACCGGTTGATTAATTTTGGCAATTCTTCCTGCAATAACTTAACTCTGGCTGAGCGTCTTTTACCCGCCAACCGCAAATATGCCCCGTAGCCATCCAACAGTGCCTCAGCGCCATAAACCAGCCGATTTACGCTCTCTCTGGTCTCTGCCAGTAGCTCTGAACGTTGTGGTGACATGCTCAGTTTTATCGGGTTTGCCAGGCAATCCAGTCCACCACCGGGAGCAAAAAATGCCAACAGGCGGGCATTTTGATCCGTGAGCCATCGAAAACCGCTGGCGACCTGAAGGAGTCTGCCTTCAGGGAGGGACAAATCATCCCATGATGGGACAGCTGTCGTTAACGTTAAATCAGAAACGGCAGAGGACAGGCTTCTGTGACTGGCCAGTTTTTCGGTAATGTCACCAGCAACAATGAAGGCTCCGGGCTCACCGTTGAAACGGGCGCAGGCCAGTGTTGCCTGTTGCCCGTCCCGGGCGGCCACTGCCGCTAACTGACCACCGGCCAGCATCAACGTTTTTCCTTCCTGTTTCATAAGGATCGCTACATGATCATTGAATCCTCCTTCGGCAATGACAACCCCCCCTGCCCGCTTCAGGAACTCAGACTCAAGCATCCACTCTTCAGCATGCTGAGTTACGACAATGGCTCCCTCTGGCATAGGGTCTGCGTGTCGTTTTTTGGCCAGCCAGAGGGGTCCGGCACAGTAGCCTTCGCTGATGCCCTCGCCAGTGGCCAAGGTCTCTTCGGGTATGGGGAAGGCAAAATCCATACTGCCGGAGAGCCGGGTAACAGGCCGCACCTGCAACAGGAACAGGCGCCCCTGATGATCGATGGCAAACTCCACATCCACGGGGCAGAGAAGAAGGTCTTCCAGCTTTGTCAACGCATCCTTGAGCTCTGAAATCGTGTCATCACTGAGTTTCTGTTCACCGTCGTTTGATTGAACATCGGCCTCATAAATCTCTTTTTCCGAGTAGCCGTTGTTGTCTCTGTGCAGGATGAATTGACTTGAGACCTTCCCGGGAACGAATTGATAATGCTCAGCTCCATCTTTGCGATCCTTGCGAAATATATCGATGCGGTGGGGCGTGTTGCCAAACTGCCCTGCTACTACGCCTTTGGGTTGACCGGTTGTGTACTCAACCCTGACAGTATCATCCTGAAAAGATTGAAAGCTCATGGCGACCCCGCCATATCGGCAATCAA
>NZ_JAHHPS010000121.1:0-1596 GCF_024606275.1 Endozoicomonas sp. SESOKO4
GCAGGGCAAAAATCAGCTCATGGACACTCCGGACCTGCTCAGCCTCCTTAGGGTTAAGTGCCTGAAGACAGGATTGCAACTGATGGCACGCTGCCACCCAATCACAAAATGATACCTGCCCTTCTTTACCGGCTTGCAGGAGATGGGTGATAGGCTCTAACTCTGAACGGATGGTCTGCTTCAGTGTCTCAAACCGGTTGATCAAGAGCGGTAATTCATCTCGCAATAACTTGACCTGGAGTGAACATTTGTTTCCAGCCTGCATCAAGAATGTCTTGTAACCCTGCAACAGGGCTTCAGCCCCATAAACCAACCGATTTACGCTGTCCATGGTATCTGCCAGTAGCTCTGAACGTTGCGGCGACATGCTCATTTTTATCGGGTTTGCCAGACAATCCAGTCCACCACCGGGAGCAAAAAATGCCAACAATCGGGCATTTTGATCTGTGAGCCATTGAAAACCGCTGGCGACCTGAAGGGGTGTGCCTTCAGGGAGGGACAAATCATCCCGTGACGGGACAGCTGTCGTTAATGGTAAATCAGAAACAGCAGAGGACAGGCTTCTGTGACTGGCCAGTTTTTCGGTAATGTCACCGGCAACAATGAAGGCTCCGGGCTCACCGTTAAAGTGGGCGCAGGCCAGTGTTGCCTGTTGGCCATCCTGAGCGGCCAATGCCTCAAACTGTTCACCGGCCCGCATTAAGGTTATTTGTTCCTGTTTCAGGAAGATCGCTATATGATCATTGAATCCTGCTTCGGCAAGGACAAAACCCCCTGCCCGTTTGATGAACTCTGGCTCAAGCATCCAGTCTTCAGCGTGGTGGGCCACCACAATGGCTCCCTCTGGCATAGAATCTGCTTGTCGTTTTTTGGCCAGCCAGAGTGGGCCGGTGCAATAGCCTTCGCTGATACCCTCGCCACTAGCCAGATTCTCTTCGGGTATAGGCATGGTAAAATCCATGCCGCCAGAGAGCCGGGTGACAGGGCGTACCTGCAACAGCAACAGTTGACCCTGATGGTCAATGGCAAACTCTACATCCACAGGGCAGAGCAACAGGTCTTCCAGCTCTGTCACCACCTTCCTGAGTTCTGAAACCATGTCATCACTGAGTGATTGCCCACCGTCGTTTGAATGAACATCAGCATCAAAAATCTCTCTTTCCGAGAATCCGTTGTCGTCTTTGTGCAGGATGAAGTGACTTGAGACCTTCCCGGGAACGTATTGATAATGGTCAGTTCCTTCTTTACGATCCTCGCGCAAAATATCAATGCGGTGGGGCGTGTTGCCAAATTGCCCTGCCACTACACCTTTGGGTTGACCGGGTGTGTACTCAACCCTGACGGTATCATCCTGATAAGATTGAAAGCTCATGGCGACCCCGCCATATTGGCAATCCACGCAGTGTTGAATAATCAACGCCATGGGTTGCGGTATACCTTCGGAACAGACTTCAGGCCGGTACGCTGAGGCCATGACCTTAAGGCAGGTACTTAAAACATCCTTTTCTCCCTGAACCACAGAGAGGTATTTGCCCGCCTGAGCATCGCCGTAGTTGTCTTCGTTGATGCCAGAACTGCGGACAATCACCGGCTGTG
>NZ_JAHHPS010000122.1:0-2460 GCF_024606275.1 Endozoicomonas sp. SESOKO4
TGACCAACCTCATCCCCAAAACGCTTCCCCTGCACGGAGGAGTGGTACCCCGCGATTGCCTGCAGCCACCCCATTGATAAATCCGGGAAATACATTTAATGCGGACGGTAGCCCCGAAATTCATGAACCTCAAAATTTAGATCGTAGTCTGGAAAAGTTAAAACATGTTGTAATTCAGTTCCAAAGGGATAGAAGAGATTTTGAACGGTATAGAAACATTCGGGAAAAGGAAGAGCAAAAAAGACAGCAGATTAATGAGTTAACTGCACAGATTCAGTGGTTAACAACACAAAATCAATGGTTAACATCACAGAATCAATGGTTAATAACAGATAATCAGCAATTAAACTTAGATAAGCAAAATTTAGACAAAGAGAATCAAAATTTAAATGCAGCGAATCAAAATTTAAATGCAGAGAATCGAAATTTAAATGCAGAGAATCAAAATTTAAATGCAGAGAATCAACACTTAAATGCGGAGAATCAAGAGTTAACTATAAAGAATCAGGAATTAGATAGAGATAATCAGGGTTTACGGGGCTGCGTGGAGTGTTACGAAACTGACATCGGACGCTTGGAGGCAGAACTTCAAATAACGAGGGATGAGCTTATACAACATCGTTTGCACGACAGGGCTCATCAAGCATACCATCAGATGGCAGAACGCAGGCCGGAGAGATGCAATTGCGCAATGCACCGTGCTACACGGGCAACGACCATCCAAAATGAGGCGACAAGCCCGTTGAATGAGCAGGCAAGCTCGTCTAGCGGCCACTTGGAACTAACATCAGCAAGCAATATCACCTCCGGAGAATACCTGCCGACGGCAGCCGCCAGCCCGGTTATGCCGGGCAACGGCGGCTCTTTGGCTCCTCAGCCGTTGAACACCTTCAATGAGCAGCTCACCCCGTCCAATGAGCGGTCAGTCTTGTCGAATGAGGAGTTGCAGCAGTTACCGGAGCAAGAATCCCGAAGGCCAGTGTGCGAACATTTCCAAAGATTCTGCTATGTGGGTTTTGATTGCTGTCCGGGGTATTTCCCTTGCCATAGATGTCACAACGACAGGGGTTCATGTAAAGCTGAACTCAAGGCTGTTCATGCAATAAGGTTTATGTGTTCTATATGTGGATATGAGGGAGAAATTACGGAAGACTCCCAAACATGCCCGAACTGCGAAGAGCAAATGTCGGAATATTACTGTGCAAAATGCAAACACTTCACCTCAAAATATAACGACCCGTTCCACTGCCATAAATGCGGTATTTGCCGAATGAAGGCAAGTGAATCCTTTCACTGTGATGTTTGCGGTGTCTGCATGCATAAAATGTTAGAGGGCAATCACAAATGCCGACCAGGTTCAGCGCACGACCGTTGCGGCATCTGCCTTGAAGATGCCTTCAGCGGCTGCCAGATATTACCCTGCTCTCACAAAATTCATAAGCATTGCGCCATTGCAATGCTTCGAAACGGGATAAGAACCTGCCCTGTTTGCAGAGGCCCTGTATTTACTGAATAACTTAAAACAATGATCAACCGTCTGACCGGATTGAATACCAGTATTGGGCCGTTGAAGAGGTTGATGATGCCGAAGGATTTGTAACATAGGACGAGTAATCCAAATAGCAATTCAGGAATTCTTGGCTATTCTTTGTTCCTACCGAGAATAAAAAGATTAGCTAATGATGCTCCCTTATTTTTCCAGAGCAGAAAACCGACACAGATTGTCCTGGCGTTTTCTATCAGACAAGGAGGGCGAAGTGGGTTTCATTGGCACAAGTTGTTTAGTGAGATTTTGATGCAGTTTTACCGCTTTTCCATAGCATTTGTTCTTTGCCTGCTAGCTATGTCGGTTATGCCGTTATGTCATTCCTCAACCCTCATTGACTGGCATCATTCCGATGGTGACAAGCTCCGGGTTGAAATCAATAATGGCACAGATCCCCAAAGTGTGAGTCATTGGCAACTGAGTTTGTTACTTCCGGAAAGTTTCGATGACCAGAACAGCATGCTTTGCTTCAAGACACCTGTGGTGTCAGCAGACTCGGGCAGTATCGCAATAATGATAACAAACAACCCGGGCGACTACTGCTATCAACTGGTGATATTGAACAGGAAACAAACGACCGTTTTCCAGCAGACCTCTAAAAATGGCACGCTTGTTCGCTTGAAATCCACGACGGCAGACAGGCCAGAACTGGCTTATGTAAGCCCCCATCAACTCCTGAACAGCAAAAACCATACTACCCCACTGACCCTTCTGACCTATCCCGACAATATGACAGAGAGTGGTCTGGAATCCGGGCAAACCCGGAATAACACAGTGGCATTGGCAGGAGACAAGCTGGCTGGCAACGCCGATTTCCCCGGAGGCGGCAACGGGGGCTTCTTCTATTCGTTTCCCCCTCCACCCTGGGGAGGCAGAGGTGGCTGGCCATCAGGATTATTCGAAATCGATCTGCT
>NZ_JAHHPS010000123.1:0-26258 GCF_024606275.1 Endozoicomonas sp. SESOKO4
TCGCAAATGGGTGATCTCCCTGTGTCTGCATAGACGTTGCCTCTTGTTGTTCAATTGGGTTAAAGAGCGGTGGATAGGAGTTCCAATAGCTTTTTAAAAGCCAACCCAAAGCGACAACTCCTTCTGCAAGTAACCATGAATAATGGATGAAGCCAGAAGGGGCATCTTTGGTGGTCAGGATCTGTTCATAAGCAACCAGCAGGTGAGTGGTGTAAAGCCATTGCCATGAAATCGATTCAGCAAGGGACGTGTTTGCGCAGTAATCTTGAGATCGCTGTCGTGTGCTATCAGGCATCGAATCTGATTCTGCACAGTCGTTTGTGCTGACAACTCCTGACTGATTGCCCGATAATTGCCGGTCAGGCTTTGCAGAATAGCTCTGATTTGGAGAATTTGTTTTCTGTTCAAACTCGATAACAAAATGTCCTGTTAACGGTTGACTCTGACAGACGACAGACAGCGTCAGTAGCAGCAAAAACAGTGCCGAAAAGAGTGGGGATTTAATAATTCTATCCTTGCGTTCTGGGTTACAGAGAGAAAGGATAGATCATGAAAGTAAGCGCGTTTTTCTGTCAAAGGCCTTCTGTTAAAAGCCCAGGGCTTCACCGGGCAAAATCTTATGAAAGGGCGGTTATCAGATCAAGGACTGAGGTCATCGTCTTCGTCTGCACCCACAGGTATACGTTTCCGATGCATTCTTTTGTGTTCCGACAGGACTTGAGCACTCCTGCAGATCTTTCCGCATAGCCGTTGCTGGCTATCCTCTCCGACGATTGTTTCGTCACAGGTTCTTTGCCTGATGTGAGTGACGCTTTTGTGAGTCGACAGGGCTCGAGCATGCTTGCAGACTGCTGCGCATGGTCGTTGCTGACCATCGTCCCCGACTACGGTCACGTCACATGTTTTTTTTCCTGTATGGTATCCGCTTTTATGATCCGAAAGGGCTTTAGCGCTCTTGCAAACCTTTCCGCATGGTTGCAGCTGGCCATGCTCACCGATCACTGTCACGTCACAGGTTCGTTGCCCGCTGTGGACTTTGCTTTTGTGAACCGACAGGGCTTTAGAACTCTTGCAGACTGCCCTGCATAGTTGCAACCGGCCATTTTCACCAGTCACTTTTACGTTACAAATTCTTTGCCCGCCGTGGGTGCTTCTTTTGTGATTCCAAAGAGCTCTGATATTGCTGTACAACTTTCCACATGACCGCAGCAGGCCATCCTGGCCGACCACGGTCGCATCACAGGTTTGCTGAATAGTGTGGACGCTTCTTTTGTGATTCCACAGGGTAGCAGCATTTATGCAGATCTTTCTGCACGGCTGTTGCTGACCATCTGCCCCGTCGACTAGCACGTCACAGACTTTTTGCCCGGTGTGATATTTACTTTTGTGAACTGACAGTGCCTGAACATTCCTGCTGACCTTCCCGCAAGGTCGCAGCTGGCCATCCTCCCAGACCACTATTACATTACAGGTCGATTGCCCGGTAGCGTCAGTTCTCGAGATTGCCTCTGCGCTCACTGAGTCTGAGACGACCCCATCTGAGGCAACCCGTTCTACTGAGCTGATGCTATTGGTTGGGTTGACATCAATGCTGTGCGGCTGTTGCCGAAATAGTTGACCAGAATCGTATTGACTCATAATGGCAGGGATATCATCCCATATTTTTAGAGGCGGGATTTGTTGGCAATGTGTACTGTTTAAAGGAACAAAATGACCCATGCAACTGAAACAGAGCCCGTTGGCCAGATGAGAGCATGAACTTTGTCCGCAATTCATAGACCATTCAGCTGGCTCTTTGCTCTCAGATGATTCTCGTAAATCACAAACGCCATGACAGGGGTGGACGAAACAATTTAAACCCAAAGTATGAGAATGTTGTTGAGGGCCTGCGTCCCCTCCGTCAGAGTCAGAATACCGAAGATGATTGAATGATTCTCCAGGGTAGGGGGATACTGTTGTGGTTTCCTGAACGGATGATTTTGATGGCTGGTTTTGTTGTGAGTCTTCTCCAAAGCCATACATCATAGTAATGGTCGCAAACGTGTGACTCTGGCTCACCTCTTGTTGTTCAATTGGTTTTTCAACAGAACTAAACGACGGTGAATCGGGGTTCCAACGGCTTTTTAAAAGCCAACCGATAGTGGTAACCTCTCCTGGAGGTATCCATAAAAAGGGGTTGAGACATAGAGGGGCGTCTCTGGTGGTCAGGATCATTACGCAACCAGCGAGCAGATGTGTGGTGTAAAGCAAGTCCCACGAAATCGATTCAATAATGGTCGATTTTGCCCGATTGCCGCCAGCTTTCCGGGGCTTGTCATCAGGCTGCGAGTCCGGTCCTGCACAGTCGTCTGTGTTGGCAATGTTTGATGGGTCGCGCAGCAATGTACATTGGTCACTCTTCATAGAAAAGCTCTGGTTATGAAAAACTGCATTTTTTTCAAGCTCGACAATAAAGCGTTCTGTCAAGGGTTCGGCATGACAGACGACAGACAACAACATCAGCAATAGTGTTGCAGCAAAGAGAGAGTGTTCAATAATTCTATCCATGCATTCTTGTATACAGAGAGGAAGGATAGAACAAGAAAATAAATGTATTTTTCTGCCAATAACTTTTTGTTAAAAACCAAAAGTTGCTCTGGGCAAAAAGTATCTGCAAAGTGGTTTGCCTTGCGGCAAACTGCTGACGCTCATGATCGGAGTGATGTCTAATCAGATCATTACTTATATTCTGACTTCTTGAGATTGGAGTCATACTCCGGGTGCTCATCTGCGGACGTGCGTTTTCGATGTATTCTTTTATGATCCGTAAAGGCTATAGCGTTGTTGCAGACCTTCCCGCATCGTCGCTGCTGACCATCCTTCCCGATCACGGTTATGTTACAGATTTGTTGCTTGCTGTGGTGTCTTCTTTTGTGATCCTTCAAGGCTTGAAGGTTCTTGCAGAATGTCCCGCATGGCTGCGGCTGGTCATCCTGCCCGAATACGGTCACGTCACAGCTTTTTGGCCCTGTGTGGTATCTTCTTTTATGAACCGACAGAGCCTGGACATTGCTGCAGACCTTTCCGCAAGGCCGTTGTTGGCCATCTTTTGTGATTAAAGTTGCGACACAAGTTTTTTGCTCGCTATGTTTCCTGTTTTTGTGTCCCGAAAGGGTTTTAGCATTGCTGCAGACTTTCCCGCATTGCTGCGGCTGGCCATCCTTCCCGACCGTTATAACGTTGCAGATTTGTTGCCCGGTGTGGCATTTGTTTTTGTGAGCCGCCATAGCCACAGCATTCTTGCAGATCGTCCCGCATGGCCGCGGCTGGCCATCCTCCCCGACCACTGTCAGCCTGCAGGTTTGTTGCCCAGAATGCTCTCTTCTTTTGTGAAGCGTCAGGGCTTGAGCATTCTTGCAGACCCTCCCACATCGCCACTGACGACCATCCTGCCCGATCAGTGCCATGTGACAGGTTTTTCGCCCAGTGTGGTATTTGCTTTTATGACTTGACAGGGCATTAGTATTCTTGCTGACCTTCCCGCATGGCCGCGGCTGGCCATCCTCTCCGATCACGGTTATGTCACAGATTTGTTGTTTGTTGTCGTATTTTATTCTGCGATCCGACTGAGTTCCCTGGCAATGTGTCGTTCCGGTTATGAAATTATCAGGTGCTGTTGGAGTTTGTAATGTGTCTGTCTGAGTATGCGTAATGGAAATTCCGATTTCTTCAAGAAGACTCTGAAGAGTGTTTGACCCATTAATGCCCTCAAATACATCAGTCCGGAAAGGCAAAGTCCAGGGCTCTGGCACATCATCATGGACCGGCCCGGTAGGGTCAGTTGTATAGTCTGTCCCTGAACTCATTGGGTGCGCAGCACTTTCAGAATCAGAATGACTGATGCAGCTAAAGCAAAGTCCGTCAGACAAATGAGGAGATGAGCTTTGTTCAAAATTCAGTGGCAATTCAGCTGACCCTCCGCTGTCAGATAATGGTCGGAATTGACAAACGCCATAACAAGGATGGACATAACAATTTAAACCGAAAGTATGTTGATGTTGTTCAGGGCCTCCGTCACCGTCGCCATGGTCATGATCATAATACGTGAGATGAGTGAAAAAGCCTGTATGGTCGGCAGTGGCTTGAGATTCCCATGATTCAAATGGCAGGTCTTGTTGTTGGTCTTGTCCGCTACCCAACATCATAGTGATGGTGGTAAACGAGTGATCCTGACTTGTCTCTGGTTGTACGATCGATTGTTTAATCGTGTTAAACAGTGGTGAATCAAGGAGAGGATAGCTTGTTTTAAGCCAACCGACAGCTACAACCACTTCTGCAGGTAGCCATGAATAAGGGGGGGAACTGAGAGGGGCATTTCTGGTGGTAAGCATCCGTTCGTAACCCACCAGCACAAAAGTAGCGTAAAATAATTGCCACGAAGCCGACTCAATGAGGGGCGTTTTGACCCCGTAACCGCCAGATCTGTTGTGTTTTTTGTCAGATGGCGAGTCTGATCCTGCATAGTCGCTGGTGTCGGAAATATCGGAAGTGCTTCCCGGCAATGTACGACGGTCACACTTTATAGAAAAGCGTGGGTTGGGAACAGATGTTTTCCGTTCAAGCTCGACAGTATAACGTTCTGTTAATGGTTGGGCGTGGCAGATCACGGACAACAACATTAGCAGAAGTAATGATGGTGCTACAAAGAGTGAACGTTTAATAATTCTATCCCTGCGTTCTGCTATACAGAGAGGAAGAATAGACCACTTGATGATTGAAGTGGTCTCTGATCAAGTCGTTACTTATTTACTTAACTTTCCGGAAGGCTGAGTTAATCGTACTGTTGAACATCGACAGGCTTGCGTTTTCGGTGTCTTTTTTTATGTTCATACAGGGTTTTAGTGTTCTTGCAGATCTTTCCGCATGGTCGCTGCTGGCCATTCTCCCCGACCATGGTTACGTCACAGGTTTGTTGCCCGGAATGGTGTATTCTTTTGTGATCCGAAAGAGATTGAGGGTTCTTGCAGACCTTCCCGCATAATCTCTGCTGGCTATCCTCTCCGACCACAATCTTGTTACAGGTTCGCTGCCCGGAGTGTTTTCTTCTTTTATGATCTAACAGGCTTTTAGCACTTTTGCTGACCGTTCCACATGGCCGCGGCTGGCCATCCTTGCCGACCACGGTTACGTCACAGGTCCGTTGGTCGGTGTGATGTCTTCTTTTGTGATCCGACAAGGCTTGTGTATTGTTGCAGATCTTCCCGCATGGCCTCTTTTGACCATCCTCCCCGGCCACGATCACGTTACACGTTTTTCGTGCAGTATGCTGTCTTCTTTTGTGATCTGGCAGGGCTTTGAGACTCCTGCAGATTGTTCTGCATAGCCGCCGCTGGCCATCCCCATCGACCACGGCCACGTCACAGGTTTTTGGCTCGTTTTGCTCTCTTCTTTCGATAAGCGACAGGGGTTGAGCATTCTTGCTGACCATTCCATATGGCTGATGCCGACCCTCCTTCCCAACTACGGTCATGTTACAGGCTAGTAGTCTGATGTCGTATTTTATTTTGTGATCCGATAGGGATTGTTGACAATGTATCGTTCCAAATACAGCATTCTCAGGTGCTGTCGGGTCCTGTGGTGTGTCTGTCTGGGTGGGCCTGCTAGAAATTCCGGCTTCTTCGAAAAAACTCTGAAAAGTGGGTGACCTGGTAGTGACCGCAGATTCATTCGTACTGAGAGGCTCATTATCGGGCGTAGGCGCATTATAATTGAACGACCCGGCGAGGTAAGCTGTAAAGTCTGCACCTGTATACATTGGGTGTTCAGTGTGTTCAGAGTCCAATTGACTTAAGCAGCTGAAGCAGCGTCCATTAGCCAAATGAGGGCATGAGCTTTGTTCGGAATTCAATGGCCACTCAGTTGGCTCACTGCTCTCGAATGATGGTCGAAATTGACAAGCGCCATGACAGGGATAGAAAAAACAATTTAAACCTAAAGTATGTTGGTCTTGTTCAGGGCCTCCGCTACCGCCGCTATACCCAGTATTATGGAAGCGAGTGAGAGAGCCTGAAGGGCGGGCGGTGGCTTTCGTGGCGAACTGGCCCGATGATTCCGATGGCTGGCATTGTTGCTGGTTTTGTGCAGAGTCCGACATCAAAATGATGGTGGCAAGTGGGTAATTCTGGTTCGCGTCTCGTTGTTCAATTGGGTTAGGTTGTCCAACCGGGCTAAGCAGAAGCGAACCTGAGTTTCGATAGCTTTTGAAAAGCCAGACGGCAGCGACAACGAAAACCACTTCTACAGGTTGCCATGAATAAGTGGCGGAATATAGTGAGGCATCTTTGATGATCAGGATCAGTTCGAAGCTAACCAGCAGATGGTCGGCGTAAAGCCAATGCCACGTAATCGAATTAACAAGGGCGGTTTTTACCCCATAAGCGTCAGGTTCCTTTGGCTTGTCGTCAGGCGGTAAATCTGATGCTCTATGGCCGGTTTTATTGGCAATGACTGATGGATGGTCTGGCAATCTATGCCGGGCGCGCTTTATAGAAAAGCACTGGTCTGGAGAACTTGTTTTATGTTCAGGTTCATTAACAAAATGTCTTGTCACCGATTGAGCCTGACAGACGACAGACAGTAGCAGCAACAGCGGTGCCGCATAGAGTGGGTGTTTAATAATTCTATCCCAGCCTTCGGTTCACAAAGAGAAAGGATAGATCAATTCATAATTAATGGTGTCTGATCAGATCGTTAGTTATTTATTTACTTTAAATTCCGGAGGGCTGAGTTCATCGTCCTGATCTGCATTGACAGGCTTGCGTTTTCGGTGTTTTTTTTTATGTTCATAAAGTGTTTTAGTGTTCTTGCAGACCTTTCCGCATAGTCTCTGCTGGCGATCCTCCCCGACCATGGTCTCGTCACATGTTCGCTGCCCGGAGTGTTTTTTTCTTCTGTGATCGGACAGGCTTTTAGCACTCTTACAGACCGTTCCACATGTCCACAGCTGGCCATCCTTCCCGACCATGGTTAGGTTACAGGTTTGTTGCCCGGTGTGTTGTCTTCTTTTGTGATCCGACAGGGCTTGAACACCGTTGCAGACCTTCTTGCATGGCCTCTGCTGACCATCCTCCCCGACCCTGAACAGGTTACAGGTTTGTTGCACGATGTGCTTTTGTCTTTTGTGATCCCTCAGGGCCTGGCCATTCTTGCAGACTATCCCGCATGGCTGCTGCTGGCCATCCTGACCGACCACGGCCATAACACAGGTCTGTGGCCCGTTATGGTATCTGGTTTTGTGAGTCGATAGGGCTTTAGCATTCTTGCAGACCGTTTCGCATGGCCGTTGCTGACCATCCTCCATGATCACCGTCCTGTCACAGATTTGTTGCCCAGTGTGCGCTTTTCTTTTGTGATCTCTCAGGGCTTGATTATTCCTGCAGACTATCATGCATGGCTGCTGGCCATCCTGATTGATCACGGTCGTGTAACAGGTCTTCGGTCCGGAGTGGTATCTTGTTTTGTGAATCGACAGGGCGTGAGAACTAATGCAGACCGTTCCACATGGCTGCTGCAGACCATTCTCTCTGATAACGGTTATGTCACAGGTTTTTGAACCAGTGTGTTTTAGTCTTTTGTGCTCAATCAAGGTTTGTGCACTCTTGCAGATTGTCCCGCATGGCCGCTTCTGGCCATCCTCACCGACCAAGGTCATGTGACAGGACTGTGGCCCGGAGTGGTCTCTTCTTTTGTGGTACGACAAGATTTTAGGATTCTTGAAGGTCATCCCACATGTGCGTTGTCGGCCTTCCTCCATGATCACTGTCCTGTCACAGGTTTGTTCCTCAGAGTGCTCTGTTCTTTTATGATCTCTCAGGGCTTGACTATTCTTGCAAACTCTCCTGCAAGGCTGCTGCTGGCCATCCTCCCCGATCACTACCACGTCACAGATCCTTTGCCCCCTGTGGTATGAACTTTTGTGAGACGATAGCGCATTGGCATTCTTGCAGAGCTTCCCACATATTCGCTGCTGGCCATCCTCCTCGAATAGGGTCACGATACAGATTTTTTGTTCGTGGTCGTATTTTTTTTTGTGATCCGACAAGGCTTGTAATGTGCCTGTCCTGATAAGCGAAGTGGAAGTACCGACTTCTTCGAAAAGATTCTTAAGAACGGATGACCCATTCATGCCCGCAGATTCTTCAGCGCCGGAAGGCTCATTTCCAGACATTGGCGAAACATACCTGAGTGGCTCAGGGTCAGTTGCATAGTTTGCCCCTGCACTTGTTGAGTGTGCAGTGTTTTCAGAATCAAATTGTATTATGCGACTAAAGCAGTGTTCATTAGCCAAATGCGGATATAAGCTTTGTCCGAAATTCAGAAGCCATTCTGCTGGTTCTCTGGTGTCGGGTGATGGTCGGAATTGACAAACGCCATGACAGGGATGGATGAAACAGTTTAAGCCCAAAGTATGTTGGTGTTGTTGAGGGGCTCTGTTATCGTCATCAAAGAGGGAATACAAGAGGCTATTGAAATAGCTTGTGGCTACCTGGGCCTGCCGGTCGGATGATTCTGATGGCTGGTCTTGTTGTTGATAGGGATGTTGGTGATTCCCAGAGCCATACATCATTGTGATGGTGACAAATGTATGATCTCCCTGTGTTAGCATAGATGTTGTCGCTTGTTGTTCAACCGGGTTAAACTGCGACGAATCGAGGTTCCAATAGCCACTTAAAAGCCAGCCGACAGCGACAAGGCCTTCTACAGGTAGCGATGAATAAGGGGTGGTGCTCAGAGAGGCGTCTTTGGCTTTAAGGATAAGTTCGTAACCAACCAGAAGCTCAGTAGTGTAAAGCCATTGCCATGAAATCAATTTACTGAGGATGGTTTTTGCCCGGTAACCGCCAGATATTTTCAGTTCGTTATCAGGTGCTGAATTTGATCCTGTATAGACGTTTGTATTGGCAATAACTGATGGGTTTTCTGGCAATATCCGCCTGTCACACTTTATAGAAAAGCACTGGTTTAGAGAACCTGTTTTTTGTTCAGGCTCGACAACAAAGTGTCTTGTCAACGTTTCAGACTGACAGACGACAGACAATGCCAGTATAAGCAACAGTAGTGGCGCAAAGAATGTGATTTTAATAATTCTATCCTTTCCTCTGGTGTACAGAGAGGAAGGATAGGTCAAGAAATGAAATCTACTCTTTTCTCAAAGGCCTTTTGTTAAAAGGCAGAGTCTGCACCGGGTCAACCTCATTCGTTTTGCTTTACATCAACAGGCTTGCGTTTTCGGTGTCTTCTTTTGTGCTCCGAAAGGGCATGAGCATTCTTGCAGGTCTTCCCGCACGGCCGCAGCTGGCCATCCTCCCCGACCACTGTTAAGTCGCAGATTTGTTGCCCGGTGTGTTCTTTTCTTTTGTGATCCTGCAAAGCACAAGCATTCTTGCACACTCTTCCGCATGGCTGCGGCTGGCCTTCCTCTGCGATCACGGTCTTGTAGCAGATCTGTTGCCCGCTGTGGTATCGGCTTTTGTGAAGCGTCAAAGCCTCAGCACTCTTGTAGACCTTCCCGCACGTCCGAAGCTGGCCATCCTTCGCGATCATAGTCACGTCACAGGTTTGTTCTCCGCTGTGGTCTCTTCTTTTGTGCGTCGACAGAGCTTGAGCACTTTTGCAGGCCTTCCCGCATGGCTGAGACGTACCATCGATACCGGTCAGGATCACGTCACAGGTTTCTTGCTTGCTATGGTCTCTTCTTCTGTGAGTTGACAGGGCCAGAGTATTCTTGCAAACCTTTCTGCAGAGACGCGGCTGGCCATCCTCCCCGATCACGGTCACGTGACAGGTTTTCTGTCCAGAGTGGTATCTGCTTTTGTGAGTTGCCAGGGCATGATCATTCTTGCAGAGCTTCCAGCATAGCCGCGGCTGGCAACCTTTCTCGAGCACAGGCATGGTACAGATTTTGCGTTCGTTGCTGCATTTTATTTTATGATCCGACAGGACTTGCAATGTGTCTGTCCAGGTAAGCGAGGTGGAAGTCCCGACTTCTTCGAAAAGATCCTTTAGAGCAGGTGACTGATCAATGCTCGCAGATTCCATAGCGCTGGAAGGCGTATTTCCGGACATTGGCGCATCGTGCCTGAGCGGCTCGGCAGCAGTTGTATAGTCAGTCCCTGCATTTATTGAGAGTGCAGTATTTTCAGAATCAAATGGTCTTATACAACTCGAGCAGCATTCATTCGCCATGTGTGGGTGTGAGCTTTGTCTGGAATTCAGTGGCCATTCTGCTGACCCTCTGGTGTCGGATGACAGTAGGAATTCACAAACGCCATGACAGGGATGGACGAAGCAGTTTAAACCCAGAGTATGTTGGTGTTGTTGAGGGTCTTCGTCGCCGTCATCAGAGCTAGAATACAAGAGGTTAGTGAAATAACCTCTGACTAACGGGGCCCGCTGGCCGGATGATTCTGATGGCTGGCCTTGTTGCTGGTAGGCATGCTGGTTATTTCCAGAGCCAAACATCATTGTGATTGCTGCAAATGCTTGATCCCCCTCTGTCAGCATGAATGTTGCCTCTTGTTGCTCAATCGGGTTCACCAGTGGGGGGGCGGAGTTCCAGTAGCGACCCGGAAGCCACCTGACAGCGACAAGCCCCTTTACAGGTGGTAACCACGAATAAGGAATAGAGCTAAGAGAGGCTTCCTTGGTTGTCAGGATAAGTTCGCAACTAACCAGAGGCTCAGTAGCGTAAAGCCATTGCCATGAAATCGATTCGATAAAGATGGTTTCAGCCCCGTAACCGCGAGATTCCCTCGCTTTGTCATCAGTTAGTGAATTTGATCCTGTATAGACGTTTGTATTGACGATAACTGACGGGTTGTCTGGCAATGCACAACGATCACGCTGTGTAGAGAAACGCAGGTTTGGAAAACCTGTTTTCCGTTCAAGCCCGGAAAAAAAATGTCTTGCTAAGGGTTTAGAATGACAGACGACAGACAACGTCAGTAGGAACAACATCGGTGCCGCAAAGAGTGAGTTTTTAATAATTCCGTCCTTTACTCTGTTTTAGTGAGAGGAAGGATAGATCAAGAAACTAAATAGACTCTTTTCTCAAAGGCCTCCTGTCAAATGACAGAGTTTGCTCCGGGTAACACTTTATTGGTTTTGCTCTACATCAGCAGACTTGCGTTTTCGGTGACTTCTTTTGTGTTGCTTCAGGGCAAGAGCATTCTTGCAGCCTGTTCCACATGGTCGTGGCTGGCCATCCACCCCAACCATTTTAGGGCCACAGACTTTTTGCCTGCTGTGTTCCCTTATTTTGTGGTACGAAAGATGTTGGGAATGCTTGCAGACCTTTCCGCATGGACGTTGCTGGCCATCCTCACCAATCACGGCCACCTCACAGATTCTTTGCCCTCTGTGGTATTTGCTTTTGTGAGCCATGAGAGACTGAATATTCTTGGAGACTGTCCCGCATGCTCGCGGTCGGCCATCCTTCCCGACCACTGTTAAGCCACAGGTTTGTCGCCCGCCATGTTCCCTTAGTTTGTGATTCGTAAGAGATTGATTATTTTCGCAAAGCTTTCCGCATAGTCGCAGCTGGCCATCTTTCCCGATCACTGTCAGGTTGCAGGTTTTTTGCCCGGTATGGTATTTGGTCTTGTGAGATGACAGGCATCGGGCATTCTTACAGACCGACCCGCACGGTCGCGGCTGACCATCCGCACCGCTCACTGTCACGTCACAGGTTTGTTGCTCTACATGGGCTTGTTTTTTGTGATCCGACAGCATTTGGGCATTCTTGCAGACTGTCCCGCATGGCTGCTGTTGGTTGTGCTTTCCGGTCACTGTCACTTCACAGGTTTTTTGCCCGGTATGGTATCTGGCTTTGTGAACCGTCAGAGATCGAGCGTTCTTGCATACTGCTCCGCATGGCTGCAACTGTCCATCCTTATCGACCACAGTGGCTTTACAGGCTTGTTGCTCGCTGTGGGCTCTTTTTTTGTGATCCCATAGGGATTTGGCACTCACGAAGACCTTTCCGCACGTCTGCGACTGGCCACTCTCACAGACTATGGTAATGCAACAGTTTTTTTGCTTGCTGTGGTCGTTGCTTTTGTGAACCGAGAGGTCTTGCTCGCGATGTGTCGTTCCAGGTACAGCATCCCCGTGGGTTACCGGGGCTTGAGTGATGGCTGGCTGGTTGAGCGTAGAAGCCATGTCAGTTTCTTCGAGAAGACGATTCAGTTCGATTGACCCCTTCATGACCTCAAAAACATTTGTGGTGGAAGGCTCATTCCAGTCTGTAGGCATATCATAATCGAGTGGTATAAAGTTATTTAATGTTTTGCAAGGTGATTTATTTTGGACATGTTCATTGTTTTCAGGATCAAAATAACACATGCAACTAAAGCAGTGTCCATTGGTCAAATGGGGGCATGAGCTTTGTCCGGGAAATGCTCCTGATGGTTGGAATTGACAAACACCATGACAGGGATGGACGAAACAATTTAAACCCAAAGTATGTGAGTGTTGTTGGGGGTCTCCGCTACCGCCGTCAGAGTCAGAGTACAGAAGACTGGTGAAATAGCCTGTGACGTAGCTGGTGGCTTTTGGGGCTTGCTGACTGGATGATTCTGATGGCGGGTATTGTTGCCGGTCACATCCGGGGTTGGAGCCAAAAACCATAGTGATGGTCGGAAACGACTGATCCTGATTCACCTCTTGTTGTTCAATGTGTTGTTCAATTGGGTTAAATGACAGTAAATCGGGGTTCCAATAACTTTTTAAAAGCCAGCCGAGAGCGACAACCATTTCTTCAGATGACCATGAATAATGGCTCGAGTCTGGAGGGGAATCTCCGGTGGTCAGGAACGGTGCGTAACCCACCAGCAGGTGAGTAGCGTAACGCAACTGCCATGAAATCGATTCAATGAGGGGGGGGATTACCCCGTAACCGCCGTGATCTTTGACATCAGGCGGTGGATCTGATCCTCCAAAGCCGTGCATGTCGGCAATGTCTGAGAGGACAACCGGCAGTGAATGCAGGCCATGTCCTATAGAAATGATTTGGTTTGGATAACCAGCATTTTGTTGAATCGCGACAACGAAGCGTTCTTTCAACGGTTTGGCCTGACAGACGACATGTAACAACTGTAGTTGAAACAGCAGTACCGCAAAGAGTGAACGTCTAATAATTCTATCCTTGCATTTTGATTTACAGATAGGAAGGATAGATCAAGAGAATAAGTATGCTTTTCTGTCAAAGCCTTTCTGTTTCACATCAACAGGTTTGCGTTTTCGATAGCGGTGTCACAAGGAGTGAGTGTTTAATAATTCTATCTCTCGAGAAAGGTTGGCTCAGCTAAAGGATTGAGGTCATCGTTCTGGTTCACATCAAGGCGCTTGCGTTTTCCATGAGTTCTTATGTGTTCCGACAGGGCATGATCATTCTTGCAGAGCTTTCCGCATGGCCCCCGATCGCCGTCTTCCCCGACCATGGTTAGCTCACAGGCTTTTTGCACACAATGGTGTCTTCTTTTGTGAACCAACAGGTCGCGGGCATTGTTGCAGAGTTTTCCGCACGGCCGCTGATGGCCATCCTCTGTGACCACGGACACCCAACAGGTTTTTTGCCCGGTGTGGCATTTTCTTTTGTGATCCGAGAGTTTTTTTGCATTGTCGAAAATCAGCCAGCATGGCCGATGCCGACCATCTTCTGTGCCCACGATCACGTCACAGACTTTTTGCCCGGTGTGGTACTTGCTTTTGTGATCCGTCAGGGCCTTGGCATTCTTACAGACCTTTTCGCATGGACGCTGCTGACCGTTCTCTGCGATCACAATGACGTCACAGATTTGTTGCCCGCTGTGGTCCCTTCTTTTGTGATAGGACAGAGCCAGATAATGTATGCAGGCTTTTCCGCATGGCCGCGGCTGACCATCTTCCCCGATCACGATCACGTCACAGGTTTTCTTACTCTTGTTGATTTTGCGTTTGTGAGTCGGCAGAGACCGGGCATTCTTGTGGTCCTTTCCGCATGTTTTCTGCGGGCCATCTTCTCCGGTCACGGGCACATCACAGGCTTGTCGCCCGAAAGGGGCGTCATTTATAAGAACTGAACCGGTAATCATTGAGTGAACAGGGGTGTCATTAATGTATTGGAGTTGAATCGGGGCGAAATAATCGAATGCTTCGAAAAGTTCGTCTTGTTGGTAAGAGTAGCCAGAGTTTTCAGGATCAAAATGACTTATGCAACTAAAGCAGCGCCCGTTAGCAAGATGTGGGCATGAGCTTTGTTCGAGGCTGGCTACCTTGTGGTCTGGGAAATTTTCTTCGGAGTTCTGCAGCCATTCATCAGGTCCTCCGTTATTGGATGATGGTCGGAATTGACAAACGCCATGACAGGGGTGAATGAAACAATTTAAACCCAAGGTATGTGAGTGATGTTGAGGGCCTGCGTTACCGCCGCCAGAGTCAGAATATAGGGGATGATTGAAAGAACTTCCAGTGAAGGAAGCTGCTGCTGTGTTTTCCTGGACGAACGGTCCTGATGTCTGGCCTTGCTGCAGGGGTTGTCCAGAACCAAACATCATAGTGGTGATCACAAACGGATTATCCTGACTCACCTCTTTTTGTTCAGTGTGTTGCTCAATCGGGTTCAACAGCGGTGAATCGGTGTCCCAATAACTTCCTAAAAGCCGACCGATAGCGGCAAACGCTTCTAAAGGCAGCCATGAACAAGGGGCTGCGCCTGGAAGAGCGTTTTTGGTTGTCAGGATCAGCAGTTCGTAACCAACCAGTAGATGAGACGCGTAATGTAACTGCCACGAAATCGGCTCAATAAGGGGTGTCATGACCCCGTAACGGCCAGATGTGTCTGGCCTGTCTTCAGGCGGTGAGTCCGATCTTGCATGGATGTTTATGTCGGCAAAGGCTATCTGGCTGCCCGGCAGTCTATGCAGGCCACACTTTATAGATAAGCTCTGTCCTGGAAAAACTGCATTCTCTTTAAACTCAACAATAAGAAGCTCTGCCTGACAAACGACAGAGGATACCAGTATCAGCAACAGCGGTATCGGAAAGAATGAATGTTTAATAATTTTATCCCCGCATTCCAGACGGTAGAGAGGAAGGATAGATCAAGATAATAAGTGTGTTTTTGTTTCGAAGGCCTTCTTAAAAGACAAAGTTGGTATCGGTCAAAGCCTCATGAAAGGGCTGGCATTACTTATTTGCTTTGCCTGTTTTAAGCCTGAGTTCACCATTCTGGTCTACATTATTGTGCTTGCGTTTTTGATGTGTTTTTTTTTTGTGATTCATCAGGGCTAGCGCATTCTGGCAGACCGTCCGGCAGGATTGCTGACGGCCATTCTCTCCGACGACGATAAGGTCACAGGTTTTTGCTCCACTGTGGACTTTTGATTTGTGAGCCGACAGAGATTTATTACTTATGAAGGCCCTCCCGCATGGTCGCTGATGGCCGTCCTCTCCGATCATTGTCGCGTCACAGGTATGTCGCCCGATGTGGGTATTTTTTTTATGATTCGACAAAGCTTTAGCATTCTTGCATACCTTCCCGCATCGTCGCTGCTGCCCATTTTCCCCGACCTCTATTACTTCACAGGTTTTTTGAACGCTGTGGATTCTGATTTTGTGATCCGACAGCTCTCCAGCATTCTTGCAGACCGTCCCGCATGGCTGCTGCTGGCCATTTTTCCCGAACACTTTCACGTTGCAGATTTTTTGTCCAGAATGGGCTTTGCTTTTGTGACACGACAGGGCCTTAACATTCTCGCAGATCCTCCCGCACGGCCGCTGCTGGCCATTTTCCTCAATCACTGTCGTGTCACAGGTTTGTTGCCCGGTGTGTACTCTTATTTTGTGATCCCACAGAGTATTAGCATTCTTGCAGACCATCCCGCACGGCACTGGCTGGCCATATTCCCAACCCACAGTTACGTCACAGGTTTTTTGCCGTGTGTGGGCTCTGGTTTTGTGAGATGAAAGGGCTTTAGGATTATTGCAGACTGCCCCACATGGCTTTAGCTGGTCATCCTCCCCGACCACTATCACGTCACAGGTTAGTTGCCAGTCAGGGGCCGTTACAGAGGCTACCGCGGCTCTCATTAAGCCTGAAGGGTTGCGGCTGTCAGCTGGGTTGCCACCCATACCCATACCATGGGCCTCTGACTCAGAGAACGGGTCAAAATTGCGCTTGATTTCAATGGGAATGAGAAAACTCAATGTTTTGACAAGATCAGCTTGCTTGGGCTGTGCAGACTTTTGAGGACCTGAATGACTCAGGTAATGGTAGCCGCGTTCATTAGCCAAATAAGGGCATGAGCTTTGTTCGGGTGTTGTTCTTGTCGGGTCTGACCTGTTTTCTAAGAAATTGAACAGCGATTCATCAGACTCTCTGATATCGAATGATGATCGGAATTGACAAACACCGTAACAGGGATGGACGAAACAATTTAAACCGAAGGTATGCAGGTGTTTGGGGGGGGGGGCCGTTGCCGTCGTCAAAGTCATAATAGGGGAAGCTGGCGAAATAGTCTGTGGGGTGGGGCGTGGTTTGCCGGACTGGTTGTCCCGATGATTCTGGTGGCCGACCCTGCTGTCGGGCTTGTCCGGAGCCAAACATCATAGTGGTGATCGCAAAGGGGTTCTCCTGACTTGCCTCTTGTTGTTCAATTTGTTCTTCAATCGGGGCAAACATCGATGAATCGAGGTACCAATAACGTCTTAAAAGCGAACCGATAGCGACAACCGCTTCGGGTAGGGATGAATGAGGGGTAGAGCTCCGGGAGGCCTCTTTGCAGGTCAGGATCAGTTTGTAACCAACCAGCAGGTCGGTTGCGTAAAGCAACTGCCAGGAAATCGACTCAATCATGGGCTTTTTGACACTGTAACCGCGAGATCTATGTGGTTTGTCACCAGGAGGTGAGTCTGATCCTGCACAGCTGTTTGTGTCAGCAACAACTGACGGTCTGCCCGACAAGCTATGTGGGGCAGGTTCTATAGAAAAGCCCGGGTTTGAAAAAACTGTATTCTGTTTAAAGTCGACAATAAAATATTCCGTCAACGGTTCGGCCTGATAGGCGACAGACGACAAAAATATCGGCAACAGTGGTGCCGCATAGAGTAAGTGTTTAATCATTTTGTCCCTCATAATCAGGGTGGGTGTCAGATCAAGGATTGAGGTCATCGTTCTCGCCCATATCAACAAACTTGCGTTTGTGACGCCTTCTTTTGTGTTCCTCCAGGACTCGAGCACTCTTGCAGAGCCTTAGGCATGGTCGCGGTTGTCCATCTTTCCCGACCACTGTCATGTCACAGATTGCTTGTTTGGTGTGGGCTCTTCTTTTGTGTTCTGTCAGGGCTTGAGCACTCTTGCAGAGCTTACGGCATGGCTGCGGTTGTCCATCTTTGTCGACAACTGTTATGTCACAGATTGTTTGTCCTGTGTGGGTTCTTCTTATATGATCCGACAGGGCCTGAGGATTATTGCAGATCTTCCCGCACAGAAACTCCTGACCATCTTCCCCGACGACTGTTTTAATACAGGTTTTTAGCCCTCCGTGGATTCTTCTTTTGTGATCCGAGAGGGTTCTGGCACTTTTGCAGACCTTCCCGCATGGTTGCTGCTGGCCATCTTTCCGGAACAGGGTCAAGTCACAGATTTGTTGTCCGGTGTGGTATCTTCTTTTGTGTTCCGTCAGAGCCTGCATATTTTTGCAGAGTATCTTGCATGGCTGCTGCTGGCCATCCTTCCCAACCACGGTTTCGTCACAGGTTTGCTCACTACTGTGGAAAGCCCTTTTGTGAGCCCACAGGGCATAAGTACTCCTGCAGACCAGCCCGCATGGCTGCTGCTGGCCATCTTCCCGGACAATGGTCTCGTCACAGATTTTTTGTTCGGTGTGGTATCTTCTTTTGTGATCCGTCAGAGACTTAATATGTTTGCAGAGCTTTCCACACGGCCGCGGCTGGCCATCCTTCCCCACCACAGTTACGTCACAGGTTTGTTGACCGCTGTGGAAGGCCCTCTTGTGAAGCCACAGGACAGCAGCGTTCTCGCAAGCTTGCCCGCATGGCCGCTGCTGGCCGTCCTGCCCGATCACGGTGGCGTTACAGGTTTGTTGCAAAGTGTGGTATGTGCTTTTGTGAGATGATAGAGACTCAGTATTCTTGCAGACTGCTCCACATGGCGACCTCTGGCCATCTTCCCCGACCACTGTTTCTTCACAGATTTGCTGCTCGTTGTGTTTTTTTCTTTTGTGACTGATCAGGGCTTTAGTATTCTTGCAGAGCTTCCCGCATAACCGCTGCTGGCCATCCTCGCCAACCACTGTCTGCTCGCAGATTGGTGGCCTGTTGTGGTGTCTTGTTTTGTGATATGTCAAGGCTCGAGCATTTTTGCAGACCCTTCCGCATGTCTGCTGCTGGCCATCTTCCCGGACCACGGGCGTGTCACACATTTTTTGTCCGCAGTGGACTTCGCTTTTGTGAAGTGATAGGGATCGGGCATCATGAAAGAGCTTCCCGCATGGCTGCAGCTGGCCACATTTCTTAACGACTATCACGTCGCAGGTTTGTTGCCCGATAGGGGGAGTTGTAGAGACTATCCCGTCACTCATTGAGTTTGAGGCGACCCCATCTGAGGCGACCCCATCTATAGAGTTTTCGCTAATGTCTGGGTTGCGGTCAATGTCATGGGCCTGTGGCTCAAATAGCAACTCAAATAGTTGATCAGGGTTGCATTCGGAATGCATAGGATCCGGATTATCGAGTGCTTTCAAAAGCTCGTCTTGCCTGAGGGTTGCATCGCTGTTCGGATCAACGTGAATTATGCGACCAGAGCAGCATCCATAGGCCAAATGAGAACATGGGTTTTGCTCGGGTGTTGCTCCTGTGAGGTCCAACCCATTTTCTTCGAAATTCAGCAGCCATTCATCAGGCTCTCTGTGATCCCGGAATAGTCGTAATTGACAAATGCCATGACAGGGATAGATAAAACAATTTAAACCCAAAGTATGTAAGTTTTGTTGAGGATCTTCGCTACCCTCGCCAGAGCCTGAATACCAGAGGGTAGTGAAAAAACTCTCAGGGTGAATGGCTGTCGGAGCTTCTTGAGTGGATGATTCTGATGGTTTGCCATGTGATTGGTTATGTCCGGAATCCATCATCATAGTGATCGTGGCAAATAGGGGGGGGGGGACTTACGTCTTGTTGTTCGACCCGGTGAGGGAACGGTGAATTGTGGTACCCATGGCTTTTCAAAAGCCAGCCGACGATGATAGCCACTTCCATAGGCAGCCATGAAAAAGGGATGGAGCTAAGAGAGGTGTCTTTGGTTGTAAGGATCAGTTGGTAACCTACCAGCAGGCTGGTGGCGTAAAGCCATTGCCATGAAATCGGTTCATTCAGAGGCGTTTTGACCCCGTAACCGCCGGATTTATGTGGTTTGTCATCAGGCAGCGAATCTGGTTCTGTATAACCGTTTGTGTGGGCAATAACTGACAAATTGCCCGATAAGGTATACCGCCCACGCTTTATAGAATAGCTATGGTTTGGAGAAGCTGTATTCTGTTCAAGCTCGACAATATGACGTTCAGTCAACGGTTGGGCCTGACAGATGACAGACAACAAAAGAAGCAGTAACTGCGGTGCTGCAAGGAGTGAGTGTTCAATCATTCTATCCTTGAGTTCTGGTTTACAGAGAGGAAGGATAGATCAAGAAAGTAAGTGTGCTTTACCGTTAAAAAACCATTTAAGCCCGGCTGTAATTATTTATACGAATATTGTCTTTTGATTGTCACTCTCATATAAGGGCAGAGGGGCAGAGGGGCAGAGGTCAGCTCAAGGGTTGAGATCATCGTTCCGGTTCACATCTTCGGGCTTGCGTTTTCGATGCTTTCTTTTGTGTTCTGTAAGGTCATGAGCATTGTTGCAGACATACCCGCATGGCCGCAGCTGGCAATCCTCCCCGACTACTGTTACGTCACAGGTTTTTGGTTCGCTATGGTGTCTTCTTTTATGCTCTGTCAGGGCTACGGCATTTTTGCAAGCCTTCCCGCATAGTCGCTGTAGGCCATCATTTTCGAACACTCTCACATCACAGATTTTTTGTCCGGTGTGGTATCTGCTTTTGTGAGACGCCAGAGATAGAGTATTCTTAAGGATCACCCCGCATGAACGCTGTTGACCATCCTCCCCAACCTTTGTGAGACCACAGATTTTTTGCTCGCAGTGGACTCTGCTTTTGTGCTGCGACAGGATACCTGCATTTTTGCAGATCGTTCCGCATGGCTGTGGTTGGCCATCTTCCCCGACAGTGATCAAGTTACAGGTTTTTTGTCCGCTGTGGCATTTGCTTTTGTGACTCGACAGGATTTGAACATTCTTGCAGACCTTTCCGCATGGCTGTTGCTGGCCGTCCTCGCCGATCGATGTTACTTCGCAGGCTTTTTGACCGGTGTGGTATCTGTTTTTGTGAGCTCTCAGAGATCGAACGTTCTTGAAGACCATCGCGCATTGCCGCTGTTGATCGTCTTCGCCAACCACTGTTAAGTCACAGATTTTTTGTCCGGAGTGGTAGCCATGTTTATGAGACAAAAGGGCTTTGGCATTCTTGCAGACTTTTGCGCATGGTCGCCGCTGGCCGTCCTCTCCGACCACTATCACGTCACAGGTTTGCTGTCCGGTGTGGTATCTGCCTTTGTGATCCGAGAGGATTTTAGCATTCCTGCAGACAGTCCCGCATGGTCGATGCTGGCCATCTTCCCCGACCACGATCAGGGGACAGGTTTTTTTTCCGGAGTGGTATTTGCTTTTGTGAACCGCCAGAGCTCGGGCATTTTTGCAGAACTTCTCACATTGTCTCAGGAGGCCATCCTCACCGATCTCTACTACGTCGCAGGTTTTTTGCCCGACAGGCTGAGTTGTTTCGGCTATCCCGGTACCTGATGAGTCTGAGACGAACCCGTCTTTATCGGATGATGGACGGAATTGACAAACGCCATGACAGGGATGGACAAAACAGTTTAAACCCAGAGTATGTGAGTGTTGTTGAGGACCTTCGTTATTGCCACCAGAGACTGAATACAGGGTGCTGGAGAAAGAGCTTATAAGTTGACCGGTGACTTGTGGGCTTCGCTGGCCAGATGATTCTGATACTTGGCCTTGTTGTTGGTCATTTCCAGAGCCGGGCATCATAGTGGTGATCACAAACGGCTGATTCTGACTCGATTCTTGCTGTTGAATCGGATTAAACAGCGGTGAGTCGGGGTTCCAATAGCTTCTTAAAAGACAGCTGACCGCTATAACCACTTCTACAGGTACCCATGAAAAAGGGTTGTAACTCAGAGGGGCGTTTTTGGTGGTCAGGATTACTTCGTAAGCAACCAGCAGATTTGTCGCGTAGAGCCACTGCCAGGAAATCGACTCAATGATGGTCGTTTTTATCTCGTAACTGTATGGTTTGTGTCGTTTTTTATCCGATGGCAAATTTGGTTCTGTATAGTCATCTGCGATAGTGATGACTGACGGGTTTCCGGGCAATGTACGCCCAGGCTTTATAGAAAAACTTTGGTTTGGAAAAACGGCCTTCTGTTCAAGCTCGACAATAAAGCGTTCTGTCAGCGGTTTGGTCTGGCAGACGACAGGCAAAAATAGTGTGAGCAACAATGGTGCAGAAAAAGAAGAGTGTTTAATCATCCTATAGTTGCATTCTAATTTGTAGAAAGGAAGAATAGATCACCTGATGAAAGTGCGGATGTCAGATCAAGGATTGAAGTCGTCGTTCTGGTCGACAACAACGGGCTTGCGTTTACGATGTATTCTTTTGTGTTTCGAAAGGCTGTCAGAATTTTTATAGATCCTTCCACACGGCTGCTGCTGGCCATCCTCTCCGATCGTCACGTCACAGATTTTTTCCTTGCCATGGATTCTGCTTTTGTGATTCGACAGGGTTCTGGCATTGTTGCAGACCTTTCCGCATGGTCGCTGCTGACCATCCTTCCCAACCACGATCACGTTGCAGTTTACTTGACTGCTGTGGACGCTTCTTTTGTGTTCCGACAGGGCTTTAGCGTGTTTGCAGACCTTTCCGCACAGCCGCTGCTGGCCATCCTTCCCGACTAATGTTAAACAACAGGTTTTTTGCCCGCTGTGGTATTCGCTTTTGTGAACCATCAGAGACTGAGCATTCTTGCAGATTTTTCCGCACGGCTGCTGTTGACCATCTTCACCGACCACTGAGAAGTCACAGGTTTTTTGATTGGTGTGGAATCCGCTTTTATGAACCCAGAGGCTTCCGGCATTCTTGCAGACCACTCCGCAAGGTCGCAGCTCGCCATCTTTACCGATTACTGTGACGTCACAGGTTTTTTGCCCGGTGTGGTATCCGCTTTTGTGAGCTGAGAGAATACCAGCATTCTTGCAGAGCCATCCGCATGGTCGCGGCTGACCATCTTTCCCGACCACCATCACGTCACATACTTTTTGCCCGGTGTGGATTTTGCTTTTGTGTTCCGACAGGGCCCGGGCATGCATTGAGACCTTTCCACATGGTCGCAGCTGGCCATCTTCCCCAACCACTATCACGTCACAGGTTTTTTGCCCGGTGTGGTATTTTCTTTTCTGATCCGAGAGAGTTTTTTGGCAATGTGTAGGCACTCCGGGAGTTGCTCCTCCGGGAGGAAGACAATTATTCCCAGGCCCTGGCACATCATCATTGATTAGTCTGGTAACTTCAGTTATGTAAGCTGCTCCTGCGCTCGTTGAGTCTGGGACGACCCAGTCTGGGGCGACTCTGTCTATAGCATTGCTGCTAATGGCCGGGTTGCCATATCCATGAGCCATTAGCTTAATGAGTTGTTCAGAAACCGATTGGGGTTGATAGGCAGGAAGAGGATTCAATGTTTCGAAATGTGAGTGCTGAGGTCTAGCTTCTTCAGGATCAGCATGACTTATGTAAAGAGGATAGTGTCCATGCGTTAAATGGCAGCATGAGCTTCCTGAGGCATTCTGCAGCCATTCAGCGGGCACTCTGTCATTGGATGAGAGTCGCAATTGACAAACACCATTACACGGAAAGACGAAACAATTGAAGCCCAAAGTATGTTGGTGTTGTTGTTGATAGCCTTCGTTACCGTCACCGAAGCGGGAATACCAGAAGCCGGAAAGATAGCTTGTGTGATCCCGGGCGAGCTGGCCGGACGATTTTGATGACTGCTCTTGTTGCTGATAGGTTTGTTGGTTATCTCCAGAGCCAAACATCATTGTGATGGGGGCAAACGGGTGATTCCCCTGTGTTAACGTAGATGTTGCCTCTTGTTGTTCCATCATCTTAAACAGCGGTGAATCGGGGTTCCAATAGCTTCTTAACAGCCAATCAACAGTGACAACCACTTCTAAAGGTATCCATGAATAAGGGGTGGCGTTCAGAGAGGGGCTTTTAGTGGTCATAATCGGTTCGTAATTTACCAGCAGATGAGTAGCGTGAAGCAACTGCCATGAAATCGACTCAATAAGGATCGCTTTGAACCCGTAAACACCGGGTCTATATGGTTTGTCGTCAGGCGGTGAGTCAGATCCTGCATAGCTCTCTGTGCCGACAATGACCGACGGGTTGCCCGGCAATGTATACGGGCCAGGTTTTATGGAAAAGCTCTGGTTTGGAAAAACTGCATTTTGCTCAAGCTCGACAATATAACATTCTGTATAAGATTCGGCCTCACAGACGACAGACAACAACCATAACAGCAACAGTGTTGCCGAAAAGAGTGACTGTTTAATAATTTTATCCTTTCATTCCAGTGGGTAGAGAGGAAGGATAGATCAAGATAATAAGTTTGTTTTTCCGTCCAAGACCTTCTCCTAAAAACGAAAGATGGCGCCGGGCAAAACCTTATGAAAGGGCGGGTGTGAGATCAAGGATTGAGGTTATTATCCCGCTGCAAAGCATCAAACTTGCGCCTTCGATGTCTTCTTTTGTGTTGCGAAAAACTATGAGCGTTAATGAAGATCTTCCCACATGGCTGCGGCTTGCCATCCTTTTCGACCACTATAATGTCACAGGTTTTATCCCCGCTATGGTAGGCGCTTTTGTGGCTCGACAGAGATTGAACATTTTTGCAGACTTTTCCGCACAGCCGCGGCTGGCCATCCTTGTCGATGACTAATATATCACAGGTTTTTTGCGCAGTGTGGTATCCAGTTTTGTGAGACGACAGAGATCCTGTATTCTTGAAGACTACCCCGCATGGCCGGTGCTGGCCATCTTCCCCAACCACTATCACGTCACAGGTTTTTTGCCCGGTATGGATTTTGCCTTTGTGATTCGACAGAGATTTAGCATTCTCAAAGACTTTCCCGCATGGTCGGGGTTGGCCATCTTTCCCTACCACGGTCTCAAAACAGGTTTGTTGTCCGCTGTGACTGCTTCTTTTGTGATCAGATAGGCCTTGAGTGCCCAAGCAGGATTTCCCGCATGGCCGCGACTGACCATCCTCCCCGAACACTGTCATGTCACAAATTTTTTGTCCCCTATGGAATCTGCTTTTGTGATTCGACAGGGATCTGGCATTCTTGAAGATCTTCGCGCATGACTGCGTTTTGCCATCTTTCCCAACCAGGGTTAAGACACAGGTTCTTTGCAAGATGTGGTTGTTGCTTTTGTGATTCCCAGAGGGTTGCTGGCAATCAGTAATTACTTCGGGAGGATTTACTCCGGAAGGCACTCCTTCGGTAGGCGCGCCACCGGTGGCAAGACAGTTATTCTCTGGCATTGGCATATCATCATTGAGTGTCCCAATAGCATCAATTCTGAGGGCTGCCCCTGCTCTTATTGAGTCTGAGGTGACCCCTTCTATGGAATTGCCGCTATTGTATGGGTTGTCATCAATGTCACAAGTCAGAAGCTCAAATGGTAGGTCAGAGATCGACTGAGGTTGGATGGCTGGAAGAGGATTCAACCTTTCAAAATGTGAGTTTTGAGATGTAGCATCGACAGGATCAACATAACCAATGCAGCTTAAGCAGTGTCCGTACGCTAAATGGTGGCATGAGCTTTCGAAGGAACTCAGCTGTGATTCAGCTGGCCCTCTGCCATCGGATGAGTGTCGGAATCGACAAAGCCCATGACAAGGAAAGACGAAACAATTGAAACCCAAAGTATGTTGCTGCTGTTGAGGGTCTTCGTTACCGCCACCAGAGTGAGCGTAAGGGAGGCTGGTTAAGCAGCGTGTGGCAACCGGGGCGTGCTGGCCGGATGAGTCTGATGGCAGATCTTGTTGCTGATAAGGTTGTTGGTTATTTCCAGAGCCAAACATCATAGTGATGGAGGTAAACGCTTGATTCTCCTGTGTCGACATAAATGTTGCCTTTTGCTGTTTCATCGGGTTAAACGACGGTGAATCGGAGTTCCAATAGCTGTTTAAAAACCACCCGGCAGCGATAACCATTTCCAGGGATGGCCATGAAGAAGGGGTGGCGTTCAGGGGGGCACTTCTGGTGTTAAGAATCTTTTCGTAACCCACCAGCAGATAAATGGCGTAAAGAAACTGCCTGGAAATCGAATCAATAAGGATTGCTTTGAGCCTATAACCACCAGGTCTGTGTGGTTTGTCTTCAGGCGGTGAGTCAGATCCTTCATAGCCATTTATGTCAGCGATGACTGACGGGTTGCCTGGCGATGTATGAGGGGCAGAGTTTATAGAAGAGCTACGGTTTGGAAAAACAGCATTCTTTTCAGGATCGACAAGAAAACGTTCTGCAAACGATTCGGCCTCATAGGCGACAGATAACAATATTATCAGCAACAGTGCTGCCGCAAAGAGTGACTGTTTAATAATTCTATCCTTGCATTTTAGTGGCTAGAAGGAAGGATAGATCAAGATAATCAGAGTGTTTTTCTGTCATAGACCTACAATCAAAAGCTAAGTGTGGAATCACGCAAAACCTCTTGAAAGAGTCGGTGTCAGATTAAGGGTTGAGGTTATCATTCTGGTTTTCATTATCACGCTTGTGTTTTCGATGCCTTCTTTTGTGTTCCCAGAGGCAATGAGCATTGTTGGAGATCTTCCCGCATAGCTGCCGCTTGCCATTCTTCCCGATCACTATCATGTCACAGGCTTTTTTCCCGGTGTGGTATCCGGTTTTGTGAGACGACAGAGATCCAGTATTCTTGCAGACCGCCCCGCATAGCCGCGGCTGGCCATCTTTCCCTACCGCTATCACGTCACAGATTTTTTGCCCAGTATGGTATCTGCTTT
>NZ_JAHHPS010000124.1:0-1284 GCF_024606275.1 Endozoicomonas sp. SESOKO4
CCCTCTGGGATGCTGAATACAGCGCACTGGCCGGTGCCGCGGTTTCTTCTGTCGAATCTAGAGCATCGCGGCATCAGCACCGGCTTTGATTTTTTATCCCAGTCTGCAGGTTTTGGCATTATCCAGACACTGGTGCGTAGAGGATACCGCCCTGGCTCCACTGGGCATTGAGACCACGCTCAATTTTCAGGGGAGAGGATGCGCCGATATTACGCTCAAAGACTTCACCATAGTTACCCACTTGCTTCACGACCTGGTAAGCCCAGTCATCCTTGAGGCCCATGCCCTTGCCCTTGGGGCCTTCAATACCCAGGAAGCGGCGAATGGAAGGATTGGTTGAAGACTTGCTCTTGTCGATATTGGCCGAACTCAGCCCCAGCTCTTCGGCATTGATCATGGCGAACAGAGACCACTTCACAATATTGAACCATTGGTCATCACCCTGACGAACCAGTGGTCCCAGAGGCTCTTTTGAAATCACTTCAGGCAGCACAACGGCTTGACCTGGCTTCGACAAACGCAGTCTCAGAGCATAAAGCTGGGACTGGTCTGAAGTCAGGACATCACAACGACCTGAATCAAACCCTTTGGCCGTACCGTCGGAGGTATCAAAGACAACAGGCTGGTACTTCATGCCAGTGCTGCGAAAATAATCTGCAAGGTTCAACTCAGTGGTCGTACCGGACTGAATACAGATCGCAGCACCGTCCAGTTCTTTGGCACTGGTGACACCCAGCTCTTTTTTCACCAAAAAGCCCTGACCATCGTAATAGCTGACACCGGCAAAGTTCAGACCCAATGAAGCGTCACGGGTGAGTGTCCAGGTGGTGTTACGGGAAAGCATGTCGATTTCACCTGACTGCAGAGCGGTAAAACGCTCCTTGGCCGTCAGGGGTATGTATTTAACCTTGGAAGCATCGCCCAAAACCGCCGCTGCCACGCCACGGCAGACATCCACATCGATGCCAGACCATTGCCCCTTCTCATCAGGCGTTGCAAACCCCGGCAGTCCGGTATTGACACCACAACTCAGGTAACCTTTGCTTAACACGGTTCCCAGAGTGTCGCTATCGGTCTCCGCCTGGGCACTGGCCGCTGCCAGCATAAGAACAGGTGCCACCCATTTTGTGAGTTTTCTTATCATAATCGATCCCGTTTGTTGTTTTTTTTTACTACTTTTCAGTAGGCATCTGATACCCGCGAACCTTACCGCTATTGAACAGGACTGGCAACCCCAGCCACTAATAAAGCTCTCAGGAACTGAAATCGTTCCACACAGCCCCC
>NZ_JAHHPS010000125.1:0-6534 GCF_024606275.1 Endozoicomonas sp. SESOKO4
GAATAGCGAGCTATTTGACGAAGAAGCAGGAATTTTTAGACCAATTTATTGCAACCGCAGTAGGACAGCCTTAAGTCCGACAGGCTGCTAGCGCTTTCAGCAGTCGGTGCACAGTATCCCATCGGGGCTGGACCTTGCCGTTAAAGGCTTTGTACAGACTCTCCCGGTTCAGGCCGGTCTGTTCCGCCAGTTGTGTCACGCCTTTATGTTTGACCACATGCCCAAGAGCCACAATAAAAACACCGGGATCATTATCCTGATAGGCTTCAGTCAGAAACCAGGGGATGTCATCATCGGTCAGGGCATTATCAAAAGGATTGTAGGGTTTCAACGATTCGCTCATGATTGTTTCCTCCAGTTCTTGCAATATTTCTATGACTTTTCAATGTCCTGGGACTCGCTGGATTTGTCCCCAACACAATAGGATGACCAGCTGCTCACCACGAACAGTGAAATAGGGCCGATAGCCTTTGCCTGCAAGTATCCGCATTTCACTGATATTGCCACCCACGGATTTTACATTATGGTTAGCAATGCCGGCGAAGACGCACTGGAATAGGCCATAGAAATAGCCCCGACTGGCGACAGCCTTGAAGCCCGTGGTGCACCCGCGCAACGTAAGCGTTCAAGCAGGGTATTGACTCCCCCTACTTGCCGAGATCGGATTTTAACGGATTGGTCCCGAATTTCTCTTTCCAGATTCGCGGGATTAGCTCTCGGATATCGCACGTTGCTCAAGATGTGTCAGGGTTCCAAGGCTGATGGCAATACGACTGGACTCAAGTTTCTGATGCTGGCGGTAAAGCGGAGCGCGGAAGCAGTAATTCTCTACCAGCAGACCCGCGATGAAGCTGACATCGGGAAAGCTGCGATCAAATAATCCTAATGGTGTGGTTACCGTTGTTAGCGTCTGGCTGGGCTTGTGGCGAACGACTTCGCGCTGATATTTCAGGATGACATAGCTGGCAGGGCGCTGCGCCAGACTATAGGTGTACTTGTAGTCAATGATTTCGTAATGGTCTGCGTCTTCAAATTGTCTTTATTCCCAAAAAGAGGCAAAAGGTCATTTATGGAAGCTTGAGAAATTTTCTGGGAACCATTGTTAATGAACTTGCCAAGTACAAAAAAGTGCAAAATTGCGGAGGGGCATTTGATGCGCGATTACGTCCATATTTGCATTAGCATTCCGATGAAATATTCTGCTTTCCATATTGTCGGTTATATGAAAGGAAAATGTGCAATAGCTATTGCAAGACCTTTCAAAGGTAAGCAAAGGAATTTTTCTGGAGAGTACTTCCGGATACGAGGGTATTTCGACGCACAATAGGACTTGATGAAAATGTGATTAGGGAATATATCAGAAACCAAGAGAAAAATGATGGAACACGAGATCAGTTGAAACTTGGTTTTGACTCAGGCACTTGGGGGTAACATAAGCCCTTTGAGGGTTTCACTTAATAAGCCCCCGGCTCTACCGGGGGTAATTAACTGATAATCGCAATAATCCTGACACAGCGAGAGAGTCATGAATCAAAAGAGGAGATATCTTTGTTGACAAAAACCGAAGGGGTATCCTACGTTGTTTAAAATTTTATGATAATGTCGATAATATAAAAATATTAAATGGAATTTAAAACGTCATGAAAAAATATAGATACATTTTGCTATTATTAATTCCTTTATGGCTTTCAGCAAATAGCATAATTCCAGACAATGCTGCTAATGGTCTGAACAATGATACAAGCATAAATCAGCATGAAGAAAAATGGTCAGACTTTACTTGGTATCCGTTTAAGATTTTGAGTTACCCTGCCAGATTCTGGAAAAGACCTTATGAGCAAAATATCACTGAAATAGAAAAAGAAGATAAAAAGCATTCTTTAAAAGGATACATTTTAACTGAGCTTGCTGATGGCAGTTATTCTTCATATGAAAAAATTAAAGATGGAATTGAATTAGAAATAAATAATAAAGCTGATTTCGAAGGGCGGTCTGCATCATATCGAAAAGATTATTCTAGATACACTAGTAAAAATTTCAACAAGCCAAATAAGCTTCAAACATACCTTTCTTCTGTTCCAAGTGTCTCTAAAATTGATGATAATGCAATATATGGATTAAAAAATATAGATCTTATCCTATCAGGAGGAACCTGGAAACCCTATTCGCTGGCTGTTGCAAAGAATCATTTGGCATTTTCAAAAGCAAGGCGTACTAAATACAAATTCATACTGTTTAGCCAGAATAGCGAAGATGATGACTCAATAGATTTGATGAATTGGATGCACGATAGGCAACCTTATTGGGGAAAAATATTTTTAATTAATAAGTGGCTGAAAGAGGGTCGAGTAAAATCTGGTAAATGGATTACCTGGATAGATGATGATATTGTAATCAATGATTTTAAGAATGATAAAAGCCATCTTGATAAAATAATAGATTCAGTTGGGGAGCATGCTTGCATTATAACTTCTCAGGATTACTGGTACCATCAAGGATTACAACAATTAAATGATGGTCGTTTACCGAATACAGGCATTATTATGGTTAAGAACACAAGGTATTGCTCTTATATTTTAGAGTTATGGCTTAGCTATGCAGATGATCCAACTTTGGGAAAAAATAGTCAAAAATATACGCTTCACGAACAGGAAGCTTTAGTCAGGTTAAAGATAAATATCGATAAAAGATCTTTAGTTATCAAATTTATTAGAAACAGGACTAAAGATTGGAATTTTAATACATTTAAAAGATTTAATCATTTTTACAATGGTAGTCAGGCAAATTACAATTCAGATACAGAAAATGATAGAGCAATAGCTGCACTTATGAATGATGCATATATTCATCACACAGGGATGGCTTCTCTCTATAGACTTGCACTTATCGCTCACTCACTTTTTGAAATTTCAGGTAATTACCCCGTTATCCAACATGCTGACGATGGCAGCTAACGGCACGCACACCGGCTGCAGATCAGCGCAGCCAGGAACCTGCGTTGTATGAGTGCTTTTTATCAAAATGGAACGCCTTGCGTTCCAAATCGAGCAGGTCCCACTATCGTCGTCTGACCCGTATTGAAACCCCAAATCCAGAGAGCGATATCTGCTGGAAGCCATACAATAGAGCTGGCATTCCCGGTCGCTGGATCGTCAGGTCAGCAAGCTGTATTACGAGCGCTTGTTGTTCAGCAAGGATAAGCAGCCCGTGCTGCAGGAAGTTGAACAAAAAACTAAAAAGTTTGAAGAGTAGACGTGCATTAAAACTATTGACAAGTACTCCTGATTTTCAGTGGACACAGAGTAAGTAACTTGCGGCCAAAATGCATTAAAACTGTTTTTATATGTCTGATTCCTGAATGTAGCTGGATAAAGCTGTTGACTGATAGCCCTATATAATAAGGGCTATAGAGGAATAAGCTATTTCCGTGTCGATAGTTTAATGCATGTGTCTGGAGTTTTAATACATGTTTACATCTGTTGGTTAGACCACAGACCCCAACTGGAAAATAGGCAAGTACATGGCAATGATAAGACCACCAACCAGTACGCCGAGAACCGACATGATCAAAGGTTCCATCAAGCTGGTCAGACCATCGACCATGTTGTCTACTTCGTCTTCGTAAAAAGTGGCGACCTTATCGAGCATTTCATCCAGAGCGCCGGATTCTTCACCAATAGCCACCATCTGAACCGCCATGGCCGGGAATATGCCAGAGTTTCTCATGGCGAACTGCAGCTGCTGACCGCTGGATACGTCTTCCTTTATGCGTTGGGTGGCATCGAAATAGACGACGTTACCAGCAGCCCCGGCAACCGAGTCAAGGGCATCCACCAGGGGTACACCGGCGGCAAAAGTCGTCGACAGGGTTCTGGCGAATCGGGCGACTGCTGATTTATCAAGAATGACACCGATCACGGGAATCTTAAGGGTGACCCGATCCATTCTGTCTCTGGTTGCTTTGGATTTTTGTAGCAGTTTTTTGAACATAAATCCAAAGGCAACGAGAGCGCCTATGGTCATATGCCATGAACTTTGGACCCATTCAGAAATGCCGATAACCAACTGGGTAAATGCGGGTAGCTCAGCCCCAAATCCCTGGAATACTTCCTCAAACTGGGGCACTACGTAGACCAGCAGAATGCCAGTCACAACCATAGCAACACCCACAACAGCGATGGGGTATTTCATCGCTTTCTTGATTTTGGCCTTAAGGGCTTCGGTTTTCTCTTTATAGGTGGCGATTCTGTCCAGCAGTGACTCCAGAGAACCAGACTGCTCACCGGAAGCGACAAGATTACAGTAGAGGTCATCGAAATACAGTGGATGGTTTCTCAGGGCATCAGCCAGAGTGGAACCGCCGGCAACATCATTCTTGATTTTGCCAATGAGATCTTTCATGGCAGGCTTTTCGATACCGTCAGAAGTAATATCAAACGCTTGAAGCAGGGGAACCCCCGCCTTCATCATGGTGGCTAGCTGGCGGGTAAACAGGGCAATATCCATGGGTTTGATCCTGCCGCCCTTGGTACCCAGTGACATACCCTTCTTTCTGACTTTTGTGGAGTTGATTCCCTGCTTGCGGAGCTCAGCTTTGACCAGTGCAATACTGCCGCTCTGGATTTCTCCTTTGACCTTCCGCCCACTCTTGTCTTTACCTTCCCAGACGAATGTGGCTGTTTTTGTTGGTTTTCGTGCCATATATAGCCAGTTCCGTAGCTTCTTTTATCATTCTTGTTGAGCCACTGCGATGCCAGGCAGTGGCATTATACCGCTCTTAACGGAGTCCGCTATTGGGGATTCATTATAGCGCTAATGGCTTTGTCGGCGAGTATTGTACGAGACCTTAGGGAAACTTAATACGAAGTGGAAGACAAAATCAGAAAAAGGTGACAAAAGTCCTGAGGATGAGTGGGTTTTTTGCACTGTAATCATGATCCTGTCGAGTTTGTCAGGTGTTTATGAATCCATTCATACATTGGTTTAGCAACAGTCCACTGAAGTGGTGCTGTAATCGTCGAGGTTCAGGGCGGTGAGACAGCGCCCCCAGACGCACCCGGTATCAAGGGCATGGATTTTTTTGCGCTGACTGTTGCCTTCCAGGGCAGCCCAGTGACCAAAAATAATGCGTTCTTTGTAGACGGGGCTATCAGGAAAATTATACCAAGCGGCGAATGTCTCAGTGGCAGATGCTGTCTTGTTGTCAAGATCAAGCCGACCGTACTGGTCACAAAAACGCATCTGTGTCAGATAAGCTGCGGTCAGTTTCAGTTTGGCTCGACGGGTATAAGCTTCTTCCATAGAGTTGATGGAATCTGATTTGAATAGAAACTGAAGAAACTCTTGATAGTTTTCTCCCTGAAGGGCTTTCTCAAGTTTGCTTGCATACAGGCAGGCCTGCTTCAGGGTCCAGATCGGAGGGATTCCAGCATGTACCATTGTGACTTTGCGTTTTTTATCATAGTGAATCAGTGGGCGGTGCCTTAGCCAGTCAATCAATGAGTCTCTGTCAGGAGCGCTGAGCAGTGGGGCTAATGTATCTTTCTTTTTGGATCGACGAACTCGTGCAGCAACCGCCAGCAAGTGCAGGTCATGGTTGCCCAATACAGCGGTACAATCGCTGCCGAGACTTTTCAGGTAGCGTAGCGTAGCCAGTGAGTCTGGGCCACGGTTTACCATATCCCCCGCTACCCACAACTGGTCACGGCCAGGCTTGAACTGAACTTTGTCAAGCAGATGTCTGAGAGGCTCGTAGCATCCCTGGATATCACCTACGGCGTACACGGTCATTAACAATAATCTCCTGAACCTTTAAACGTGTGATAGCCATTTATAGCAAAGGTCTTTGAAGGTTCGTGGTTTTAAGACTAAATCGGGAATGCTTGATTGAAATGCACAAAAGCTTTTTCTGATTCGCTGCCTGGCTCAGTAACAGTTTGTGACCGGCTTGGAGAAATATCCTTTTCTCCGTTGACCGGGTGGAGACTGCGTTCTCCACAGTGATGAAAACTGCATTTCCCTGCTAATAGTAGTAACTCAGTGGATAGCGAGCATGCAAGTCGTCTGGTCGTTTATCATGTAACGGCAGCTTTCTTACATTGGAAAAATTTTCATCCCCGAGGCTGACGAAAAATGATGTCAGTCGCTCATGGCAGCTGAATGCAGATAATTGGCGATAGCAACAAATTCTGGCAGAGTCACCGTTTCCGGACGACTCGCAGGGTCGATACCCAGCTCAGTCAGTTTATCGGCAGAGATTAGCTTTTTCAGAGTGTTTCGCATAGTTTTGCGGCGTTGCTGGAAAGCTTCCCGAACCACCCTTTCCAGCAGTTTTACGTCATCTGCCGGGTAAGGTAAATCTCTATGAGGCTCAAGCCGAACAATAGCTGAGTCAACTTTGGGGGCAGGTTTGAAACAGCCAGGGCCCACAACAAACAGGTTGTTCACCTTGCAGTAGTATTGAGCCATGATGCCCAGTCACCCATAGTGCTTTTCACCGGGCTGGGCTGCAAGTCTTTCCACAACCTCTTTCTG
>NZ_JAHHPS010000126.1:0-1986 GCF_024606275.1 Endozoicomonas sp. SESOKO4
GAAGTGAACTGGTCAAACCACCAATGCGATCGTCAATCGAGTTAAGGCTTTCAACAGAGGATATTTGGGAAAGCTGGGTCAGCATCTGGTTTGTGTCCATCGGCGCCAGGGGATCCTGGTTGTTCAATTGTGCGATGAACAGTTCAATAAATTGGTCCTGGTTGACCTGTAGCGTTCGGCTGTCATTGTTCACAGGGTTAGCGCCGCTGCCTGATGAAACCGGATTAATGCCTGTCATAGTGCTCCTTTTTACTCACCAAGCGACAGCAATCGTTGCTGTAATTTCTTGGCGCTCACCATCACTTCCATACTGCTCTGGTAGCTGCGAGTGGCCGACAGCATGTCAGCCATTTCCTGCATCACATTAATGTCGGGATAGAAAACATAACCCTCCTGATTCGCCAGGGGGTTATCAGGTTCGTATCGTTTATTTTTTTCACTGGGTGGCATTTCCAATACATCATCAACCTGCACCCGGGCAGCGCCTGCATTCTCTCCAACAGTCTGCTTGTAGAAAGCAGAAAAAAGAGGTCTGACGGGACGGTATGCTTCTTCAGGCGTGCTACCCGCACTGGAGATATTAGCCAGATTACTGGCAATGGTATTAAGGCGAACCATCTGGGCATTCAACGCCGAACCAGATATTTCATAGAGGTTGTTCAATTTCATTTATAGTCCTCCCTTAATAGCCTGCTCAAGGGAGCCCAGCTTTTTACGCAGAAAAATAAGGCTGGTTTGAAAATCCATAGCATTCTGGGAGAAGGAAGCCTGCTCAACGCCCAATTCAACCGAATTGCCATCAGTACTTTGCTGGAATGGAATGCGATACATCATTGAACTGTCTTGTGCTGAGGGTGGCATGTCCAGATGCCTGTCGTCGGTAGAAGCATCTCCGGAAAGTTGACCCTTTAAGATGCTTTTAAACTCTACATCCCGGGCTTTAAAACCCGGTGTATCAATGTTTGCCAGGTTTCCGGCAATCACTTCAGCACGGATTCCACGAAACGCCAGCGCCTGGGGATGAACACCCAACGCAGACTCAAAGCTGATGGCCATAGGAGTTAAGCTCCTGCTTTATCGTTATTGATTTACTCCTAATCGACGACAACCCTGCTTTTATTCATTGCTATTTATTCATTGCTGAATTAAGCAGCTTGCACAGCAAAAACAGATTGCCTGTGTCAATGCTCGCTTTGCCACTCTTATATCTCTCAGTGGTCTGTCACCCAAGTTCACGTTGACTTAAGATTTATCTAGCGACCCGGGAAAATCTTTAGTAACTAGCGATTAATAATTGGAGTGCAAAAAACCTTCATGCTTTTAAATACAATGACACGACTGTTTCCTCTATGGGCTGTTATCTTTTCAGCTCTGGCTTATTCCTTCCCCGAGAGTTTTGATCATCTGGGCTACCTGATTAGTCACGGACTCAGCCTGATCATGTTGTTTATGGGACTGACCTTATCAGTGAACGACTTTGCCCGGATCAAAGATCGTTTACCCGCGCTCTATACAGGGGTGATGCTGCAATTTGGGATCATGCCTTTTGCCGGGTTATTGATTGCACAACTTCTGAGTCTTCCTGTGGATCTGACGATAGGCATGATTCTGGCGGGCAGTGTTGCCGGAGGAACCGCTTCAAACGTACTGTGTTATCTGGCAAAAGGCGATGTTGCCCTGTCCATTTCCATGACAGCTTTATCAACCCTGACAGGCGCTTTCGCTACCCCCTTGTTAATCAGTCTTCTTGCCCACCAGGTAGCAAGAACAGAGCCTGTGATGTTATGCCAGATGCTAAAGAAGGTGGCCGGCAGGGCTGCGGCAGGCGTAAAGAATTTAGTAGCCAATACTACCGCCAGGCCGGAGTTCTGCATACCGACTTCAATGGCGACAGTCTTGCAGGTTTTCCGGTCAAAGCCTGATAGATGCGCTACCAGATAACCCAGACTCAGACCTGTGCCATTGTGCAGTGCCACTGCCAGAATG
>NZ_JAHHPS010000127.1:0-19193 GCF_024606275.1 Endozoicomonas sp. SESOKO4
CTTGAACCTTATCCATAACAGCGAGTGTTGCGCTCGTTGCGGATTTAATCAAGAGAGTGACTTATGCCGCGTTGCATTACTGCACCCAGTGAGCATTACAAGCTGGCTCTGGCCGTCTCCATGGGAGGCATGCTGGAGCTTTATGATTTCCTGATCTACGCCCTGATGGCAAGCTATATCGCGGAGCATTTTTTTCCTGCCTCGGATCAGCTGTCCTCATTGCTGGGAACCTATGCTGTCTTTGCCACAGGATACCTGACCAGACCGCTGGGAGGCCTGTTTTTCGGGCATCTCGGAGATCGGTTTGGCCGCAAGAAAACATTCACTCTGACCATTTTTCTCATGGCTTTGACCACTGCTCTGATGGGCTGTTTACCTACTTATGAAGAGGTTGGAGTTATTGCTCCACTGACGTTGGTTCTGCTCAGGCTGACCCAGGGGTTTTCTCTTGGAGGAGAGTTGCCGGGAGCCATCACTTTTCTCAGTGAAAGTGCGCCGCAACGACAGGGGCTAATGATCGGTATCCTATTTCTGGCCCTGATGATTGGCATCTCTCTGGGCACTTTTCTCAATGGTCTGTTAAGTATGCTGCTGGGTCAGGAAACTATGGCTCAGTGGGGGTGGAGAATCCCTTTTTGGATTGGTGGTCTGCTGGGGCTGGTCAGCTATCAGATTCGCAAGCGCTTCAATGAGTCCGGATTATTTGCTGCCCTGGATCAGGCCCGTCAGCAGTCAACTATTCCCCTTATCCTATTACTGCGAGAGCATCGGAAGGGGCTGCTCTGTGGTCTGTTGTTGATGGCGCTTTGCGGTGCCACGGTAACGGTTTATGGGGTCTATATGTCAAGCTACCTCTCTTCCATACTGGGTTTACCACAGGCTAATGTGGCTTGGCGCACGGCGGTTGCTTTTTTTATTCTTTCGCCCCTGTCGCTGTTAGCAGGCATTTTGACTGATATTGTCAACAAGAGGCTGCTGGCTATCTCTATGGCTCTGGTTGTGATTATTTTGTCATTTCCAGCCTTCCAGTATTTTCTTACAGAGGCTCCTCAGGTCCGGCACATTATGATGACCTGCGGATTATTTACTGCGGTCGCCTCAGGTCTGCTTCCTCCTATTATTGTCCGCTTTTTTCCAACAGAAGTTCGCTACACAGGCATTGCTACCTCATACAATTTTGGCTTTGCCATTTTTGGCGGGCTTGCTCCTTTGAGTTCGACACTGATCGTACAAATGACCGGTACTGCATTAGGGCCCGCATACTATCTGGCGGTCATCGGTACCATCAGTCTGATAGCTGTTCTGATTCCCTGGCCTGACTTCGATATGGCAAAAACGGAATGTCTTGATACAACACCAACGGAAAAAGGTTGAGATTGCAGAGCCGGGGATTTATGTTCGAGCATTCGTTAAAGCTTTAGGTTGCCCTGTGATGAGCGCAGACTCTCACCGGCATTTCAGCCCGTTGCGCTCGTTAGGAAGAAAAAGAGTTTCAACTATGGATAATAATGTGACGCTTGTCTCAATCAAACAAGGGCCTTTTTGGGTTGCAGGTTTGGTCCTGAGTCTGTCGCCGGCTTTGGCTTTGTCATCAACTCCCCATGAACAGTGCCTCCTGAAACAGGCTATGGAAGCCGATGGTCAGACCACCATGGCGGAGATAAGGGCTGTTTGCGGCAAACCCCACGAAGAAGAGGCACTGCCTCTGGTGGTTGATGATTCTGATAGGGTCCGGGAGACAGAGGAAAGTGCTTTTGATGAACGAGTTAAAGGTGAACGTCAGGCGTTTGATAATCGTTTTGTGATAACTCCCCATCGTCCCAATTATGTGCTTCCGGTTTCCTGGAACAGTCACGTTAACAAGGAGCCTTACAAAGCAATAGGTGAGGAACTGACATCAACCGAAATCAAGTTTCAGCTGAGTCTGAAAGCGCCTGTCTGGGAGGGTTTATGGAACGGTTACGGTAATGTCTATGTAGCCTACACTAACACCTCCTGGTGGCAGGCCTACAACAACAACTCTGCGCCATTCAGGGAAACGAACCACGAACCGGAAGTCTTTGCGGTACTTCCGGTCGATCGTTCGGTATTGGGTATGGATTTGTGGGCGGTAGTGGCCGGTCTGTCTCATCAATCCAATGGTCGGTCGGGCGGCCTTTCCCGAAGCTGGAATCGAGTTTACCTGAATTTCCTGCTGGAAAAGGGCAATTTTTACGTGAGCTTCAAGCCCTGGTATCGGATTCCCGAACCTGAAAAAGACCCAAATAACCCGAATGATACGGAGGGGGATGATAACCCGGATATTGAAAAGTACATGGGACATGGTGAGCTTCATTTTGGCTATAAACTGGATGAATACCAGATATCCATGATGCTCAGAAACAACCTGCGGTCTTCTGATAACAAAGGTGCGGTGCAACTGGGCTGGTCCTTCCCTCTTAGTGACCGTTTCCGGGGTTATGTCCAATATTTTAATGGCTATGGAGAAAGCCTGATTGATTACAATGCCAGTGTGAACCGGCTCAGCATTGGTGTGATGCTGACTGACTGGCTCTGATACTACCTTTTTACGAGAACTCGACTACACTGGAGCGTCAATCACCAATGACATGGGATGCTTCAGTATCTCTGTGATTCATCTTTCAATAGCATCGCAATTCTTTGTATATATTTTTTTGCAAGAGCGAAGCTATCCATCCAAAAAGAAATAATAAGCAGGAAATTCAATGAAATTAATTGTGGTTTCAGGCTCACAAACGTCAATGAAAACTGTTTATCTTAAAATGCTGGAAGAAGGTTACTCCTCATTAAATTTAGTAACGGCGTTATTATCGTTAAGGCTCCCGGAGCTATCACTCTAATGAAACGCTAGCTCTAAACAAGTGTACAAAACGGGAGGCTAGATGACATGGTAACAAATATTATCATAGCAGTATCAGTAGTATATCTTTATCATTGTTTTTTTGGATTGGTACCAGATAATCAACCAAAAAAGACTGAGACGGAGTTGGAAGTGGATCAATTTACGCAGCAACCTTTGCCTCAATCATTGCCTCAACTTATAAATAGAGGGGCAGGCATAGAAACACTGTATCGAACTTCCAGCTTAGAAAAAACAATCATCAAAGAGCTGGAGCATTCAGATGGGGAAACTTTTCCTGAAGACTATGAGTACAGATTATTCACTTTAAGTAGGGGGAGTATAAATATTAATGCTCTTTCTGAAGATGAACTGGATGAGATAAATAAAATCTTTTCCGTAATAAAAGACCAAATGATTGAGTTATCAATAGGTGATCCTAATCTTAATCAGGAACTAATAAAAGCTGCTGATATTGAGGCTGTATATGTGTATTCTTTTAGCCACAAAGCGGCTACTCTCAAATGCCTTACATCGAACGATATTTGCCAACCTGCTGATACCCAACACTCAACGTTTAATGCCGAACGCACAGCTCAAAGCAATGATGAAAGCTCAATGTTGGATGATTATAAAAACATGTTTTCATCCGAATGGATTCTTGAACAATCCGAAGCGAGGCTGGCAGGCTATCGGGAATCAACTCCCGCATTATACCTTGTTGGGGCAGACTTTAACGAGAAAAAAATATTACAGAAACAAATTTCTGATTTTATATCGCTGACCAGACTCATTAATAAAAATGAAGCATTTCCCACTATGGGCTTCAGAGCTGTATTAGTAATGACAGGTTCTAGTAAGAAGAATATTTATATTCAAGCTGCCGCAAAAAGCTACACTCTCAAATTTGATGCCGAACAATTATCAAATATGCTTAAAACCATGCCAGGCAAGCAAATATCAAATCTCACAGGGTTGGCTAAAAAACTCAATAAAAAAAATAACCCCTGATAGTTTGATGGTATCACAGGCGTAACTTATCGGGAATGACAGGTGGATTCTGGCCGGAATCGCGGGTTACTCCGGTTCAGCCCTTAAATCGTTTTACAGCTCATCAGTTTCATAACCCGTTCCATTTCATTGCACATCAAGAGCCTTTTCAAGGCTCGCTCTTCCGGCTGCTGCCAAAGCATAAAGATATAGCATCGCCATTCTTTATACATCTCTGTGCAAGAGCGAAGCCATCCATCCACAAATAAATAATAACCAGAGAGTTCAGTGAACTTAATGGTGGTTTTAGGGTCAAAATATCAGTGAAAACTGTTTATCTTAAATCAATGTAGTAAGCCTTTATTTAGTAATGGTGCTATTATCAGTCAGGCTCTCAGAGCTATTACATAATGAAACGTCATCTATAAACAGTTAGACAAAAAAGGAGGTTAGCGAAATGTTATTAAAAGCTGTTGTATTAGTAGGGGCGGCCTATCTTCTTGGTTTTTTTTCAAAAGATGTACCAGATACTCAGACCAAAATGACCGAAACAGGCTTGGAAAATCATCAACCTGTAAATCCTGGGGTAGGCATACAAAAAATGTACCGAACTTCCAGATTAGACAAAACGATCATCAAAGAGCTGATGAATTTAGATGGGCAAACTTTTCCTGAAAACTATGAATCCAGATTGTTCACTTTTAGTAGGGGAAGTATTAACCCTCAGGCTCTTTCTGATGTTGAGCTCGATGAGATCAATCAAACCTTTGCCGCAATAAAACGCAATATGATGGAGTTATTCAGAGGTAAATATGGTATTGATATGGCAAGAGTAGAAGCTTCTGATGTTGAGGCTGTTTATATTTATTCTTTTAGTCACAAAGCCACTACTCTGGAATGCCTGACATCGAACAATATTTGTCAACCCGCTAATTCTCAACCCGCTAATTCTCAACCCATAAATGCCAAACATACCACAGAAAGCAATGATAAAGGCTCCGTATTGGGTGATTATAAAAAAATGTTTACATCCGAATGGATATTAAAAAATTCTGAACCGAGAATGAAAGATAGTGTTGATGATGAAGATTATGAGAATGATATTTTTAGTGCGGATTTTACCAGAAAAAAATCATTGTTTGAAAGGATTAGTGGTTTTTTAACACTGTCGAGAATCGTTGAATCAGACGAGAAATTTCCCACTATGGGATTTAGAGCTGTATTTTTAATGACTGATCCAAATAAAGAGAATATTCATATTGTGACTACTGGAAGAAGCTACACTCTTGTTGAGCTTGATGCCGATCAGTTAACAAAACTGTACAAAACACTACCAGGTAAGCAAATATCAAGCTTCACCGGGTTGGCCGAAAATCTTAATAAAAAAAATCAACAATGATAGTTAAACGGTATTGTGGATGGTGTGAAGCAGGCTTAATTCACCGGGGATGATAGGTGAGTTCTGGTCGGAACCGGAAGTTACTTCGGTTCAACTCTGAATGCTCTTCAACCCATCAGTTTCATACCCCGTTCCATTTCACTGCGCAGATTATCAAGGGCTTTTTCAAGGCTCGTTCTTCCGGCCGCTGCCAAAGCATAAAGATATGGCGTCGCCATTCTTTATACATGTCTGTGCAAGAGCAAAGCCATCCATCCACAAAGAAATAATAACCAGAGAGTTCAGTGAACTTAATGGTGGTTTTAGGGTCTAAACATCAGTGAAAACTGTTTATCTTAAATCAATGTAGCAAGCCTGTTCCTAACTTTATTCAGTAATGGTGCTATTATCAGTCAGGCTCTCAGAGCTATTACTTAATGAAACGTCAGCTATAAACAGTTAGACGAAAAAGGAGGTTAGCGAAATGTTCTTAAAAGCTGCTGCATTAGTAGGAGCGGCATATCTTCTTGGTTTTTTTTCAGAAGATGTACCAGATACTCAGACTAAAACGACCGAAACAGGTTTGGAAGCTCATCAACCTCTAAATCCTGAGGCAGGCATAGGGAAAATATATCGAGCTCAGGGCTTGGAAAAAACGATCATTAAAGAACTGATGTCTTCAGATGGGCAAACGTTTCCTGAAGACTATGAAACCAGATTGTTCTCTTTCAGTAGGGAAAGTATAAATCCTGATGCTCTTTCTGATGCTGAACTGGATAAGATAAATCAAACCTTTGACGCAATAAAACGCTATACGATGGAGTTATTCAGAAGCCCATCTGAACTTGATATAGCAAGAACACAAGCTACTGATATCGAGGCTGTTTATATTTATTCTTTTAGCCACAAAGCCACTACTCTCCAATGTCTGACATCGAACGATATTTGCCAACCCGCTAATGCCCAACTCATAACCAAAAGCAATAGTGAATACTCAGTATTGGATGATTACAAAGAAATGTTTACTTACGATTGGATACTTAAAAATTCTAAATTGAGAATGACCGAAAATTTTCGTGATAAAAATCTCAGGGAGGCACTTTCCAGAGAGCATTTTACTAATAAAAAACTATTACTTGAAGGAATTAGCGGTTATTTAAAGATGTCAAGAGCTGCTGTAGAAGGTGAAGCATTGCCCACTATGGGATACAGAGCTGTATTTGTCATTGCAGATCCTGATAAAGATGATATTTATATCCATACTGCTTTAAGAAGCTATACACTTACGCTTGATACCGAGCAGTTAACCAATCTGTTTAAAACAATACCAGGCAAGCAAATATCAAGTTACACAGGGTTGGTCAAAAAACTTAACAAAGAAATTAATAATGATATTTAAACGGTATTATGGATTGTTGTGACTCAGGCTTTACTCAACGGGAATGACAGGTGAATTCCGGCCGGAAGCGGAGGTTACTCCGGTTCAACTCTGAAATCGTTTTACAGCCCATCAGTTTCATATCCCGTTCCATTTCACTGCGCAGATTTTCAAGAGCCTTTTCAACGCCTGCTCTTCCTGCTGCTGCCAAAGCATAAAGATACAGGCGACCTCCTGAGCAGGCTTTGGCTCCCAGCGACAGTGCTTTAAGAACGTGTGTGCCCCTTTGTATCCCCCCGTCGCATATCACATCAATCTGGTCTCCTACGGCATCTACAATTTCTGCCAGTTGATCAAAGGGCGAGCGTGAGCCATCCAGCTGTCGACCGCCATGATTGGAAATCATAATGGCCGCAGCGCCGATATCTACGGCCCTGCGTGCATCTTCAACCGACATGATGCCTTTTAGTGCTAATGGTTTTTCCCAGTAGTGGATAATTTCTTCTGCTGCCTGCCAGTCCATACTCTGATCCAGCATGGTACTGAAGTAGTGACCGACCGAAAGGGTAATGCGGGTGCCTTCGCCAACATAGTCCTGAAGCTGAGGCAGCTCAAAGCCACCATGGGAAACGTAATTCAGAACCCAGGCCGGATGGCAGGTGAAACTCAGCAGACTCTTCAATGTCAGTTTGGGCGGGATGGTAAAACCGGTGACGAGATCTCTTTCTCTGTTGCCACCAACGGCTGTATCCACCGTTAATGCCATAGCATCGAAGTTGGCCGCCTTGCATCGGTCAATCATATTGCGAGTCAGACCCTTATCTTTATGCACATAGAGCTGGAACAGCTTCGGAGTTTTAATAGTTGAACCAATGTCTTCTATGCTGGTAGTGCCCAGAGAAGACAGGCCAAAAAGAGTGCCAAACTGTTCGGCTGCTTTGCCCACAGCCATCTCACCTTCATGGTGAAAGAGACACTGCAGTGCGGTGGGCGATAAGAAGAGAGGGATGTCCAGATCCAAACCCATAACCCGGGTAGAGAGATCAACATGCTCTGCACCTCTCAATACATTGGGCACCAGGTCACAATTGGAGTAGGCCTCAGTATTTCTTCGCAGTGTGGTCTCATCATCCGCAGCACCGTCGATGTAATGAAAAATAGGGGAGGGCAGCCGTCGTCGGGCGAACTCCCTAAAGTCTCTGGTGTTGTGACAGTGTTTCAGACGCATGGCTTCCCGGATCGCCTGCCGTCGGTGACAGGCTGGAGTCGGATCATGAAAAAGGTTCAGCGTCTTATGTATAGCATTGCTTTGGAGCAGATCAACAGGAAACCGGCATATGGCCTGATCCAGTTGACCTGACTATTCGTACAGGAAAAGATAATTGTACTTTCGATCGTGGTGGTTTCTGGCTTAGTGAGACAAGACGATGAGACAAAAGGCTGAACAGATGGAGAAACCAGTGAATTTTTTTCAACGACTCATGTACTGGCTTGCCTGTCTTGGGATAACGCCTTTTGTTATTTCACTGTATCTATCCATCAGGGGCCAGTTTCTGTTTGGTAACAGTGGGGAGCATCTGTTTATTGTTTACTCTGTCATTATCTGCTGCTTTATGGCCGGTTCTTTATGGGGACAGGCTGTCTACACTGAGAATCGATCCGGAAACGTTATTAAAGTGCTGGCCAGTAATGTCATTGCACTCTGGGTATTTGGAGGGCTTATGGCAGGGCTGGCGGATGGTCAGATGCTGGTGCTTCTTGCCATTGGCTATCTGGCAACCCTGATTATTGAGTGCGTTCATACAGAACCTCTGGCCGATGGGCGTGTAATGTCTTACCTGTCCATGAGAGCCATCGTCACCCTGGTGGTGTTTATATTGCACTGTTTTCTCTTTGCCTCCCTGACAATGACGTAAGCAGGGAGTCTTGATTTTTTGGGTTTGCCTTAAGGAGTCAGTAAGTGGATCAACATATTGATATTCAAAAGTGTCTTGTGGCATTTGCCCGCATACTGGACGAGGGGGAACAGGTCAATCAGGGCTATCTCTTGAAAGGTGTTACCGCCAGTTCACTGGATGATGGCTATACGGTTATTCTGGGCAATAGGGACTGTCAGCTATCAATCTATTTTCATAATAAATTCGCGATTGAATCCGCCAGCCAGAAAAGTACAGATGCCTTCATTAAGCTTCTTTACCGCATTGCCGAGCAATAATTTGCTGTTTGTCTGTTGGCTATTTGAATATCAAAACCGCCGGACTGGCGGGGTTAGTCGGGGGCGCCTGGCCTTTGGAGCGACGGGCGGGGAGTGTTAGAAGCTTTCCAAAGCGGCGGCTGCAAAACAGTCTACTTCTTCTTCTGTCGTGTCAAACGACGTCACCATTCGATAGCACTCAGGCCCATTAGGGAAGAAGGCGCTCACTGCCATCAGTCTTGTGGCCAATGCCTTGGGCATGGTGACGAAAAGCTGGTTGGTCTGCACCGGGCAGTAAAGGTTGATATCCGGGTGTTTCAACAGGCCCTCTGCCAGCCTTGCTGCCATCTGATTGGCTTGTTGGGCATTTTTCTGCCAAAGGTGGTCGGTAAAAAGGGCTTTCATCTGGGCTGAAATAAAGCGCATTTTTGAGTGCAGTTGCAGCCCCTGCTTGCGCAAGTGCAGGAAACCATCGGCTGCTTCTTGATGGAAGAACACCAGGGCTTCACCAAACATCAGGCCATTTTTTGTCCCTCCCAGTGACAGAATATCAATGTACTGGCAGAGTTCTGCCGGAGGGCAGTCCATGGCTACAAGGGCATTGTAAATACGACAGCCGTCTACATGCATTAGCATTCCGGTCTCTTCGCAAACAGCCTTGATGGCCGCCAATTCTGACAGAGAGTAAAAAGTGCCCCATTCAGTGGGCTGGGTGATTGAGACCAGCTTTGGACGGGTAGCATGAGGCCCCCAGTAAGTTTCCTGCTCGTAGGCGGCCCGGATCTGCTTCGGAGTGATTTTGCCATGCACTGCAGGCAGCGTAATGAACTTGCTGCCGGTAGCATTAGCCGCTGCACCGGCTTCATGAGTAAAGATATGTGCACTATCAGGACAGATAATACTATCAATACTACGCAGCACCGACTTGCAGGCCAGAGTGTTGGCGGCAGTGCCGTTGTAGACGTAGTAAATGTCACATTCACGACCCAGAGTGGCCTTGATCAGGGCGTCGGCTTCCTGAGTCAACGAATCGCCCCCATAGGAAGGCGTATGACCCTGGTTGGCTTCAGCCAGTGCGTACATGATTTCAGGGCTGACGCCTGAACAGTTGTCACTGCAGAAATGCTTGTCCATGGGTTGTGTTCTGTTCCCGTGATTTAAAGTCAGTGAGTTTAGCCGGAACCAGAACAATGCCCAAGGGGTATGGCGTCGTTAAAGCGATCTGTGTGCCGGTCAGGCAAAAAAAAGCCAGGAGTGCGTCCTGGCAAGGAGGAATGTTCTCGATTATTTCAAGCGGTTGGCTTTGGCGTTCTGCCTGCTCTGGCTTTTCACAGGACGGTCCTTTTCAAAGTCCTGTCTCAGATACAGCTTGGTAAAGGCGTGGCTGGCAAACTCTCGTTGAGTAAAATCGCGAATGGCTTTCTTCTCGCCCTTGGATCGGGTGTGCTTGGGCTGTGCCAGCCGTCTGGTCGTTTCAGGGTTAACCTTGCCGCATTTGTCTCGGGTTACAGGTGCTTTCAGGTCATCCTCATATTTCTGTTTGGCATCGCTCAGTGCTTTTTGTCTGGCCAGAAAATCTGAAGAGAGTGCTTTCTGTTTTATTTTCGGCCTGCGCTCATCTTTATCACCGAAAACCACCGTGCGAATGTTTTTTTGATAACGGTCAGCAACTTCTGCCCCCGGAGTATTGAAGGGGATGGGGTGAGGCCTGGAAAGAGCCGCCATGAAGGCATGCCCCGGCTTTTTCTCTGGCCTGGCCACTGGACGAGGGATGCGTGATGGCGCTCTCATCAGTTGCTCTTTCACGGACTGCTCTTTTACGGAAACAGCGGCATCAGTAACGGCTACCTGCCTGTCGCCAATATCCGTTTCATCCCAATCCCATTCGAAGAGAAGGTCGTTCTCATTAAGTTCATGCATGTCGGCTATATAGTTTCTCGCCATGGAGCTGACTTCACTGGCACCCCAATAGAGTGTGGATACCGCTCTGGAGGCACCATTGTACAACCAGGTTTTAGCCTGCTCTTTGCCCTCTGAAAATGCGTTGAGAGCCAGTTGTAGTGCATTGCTTGTTGTATTGACTGGTGAGTGGGGGGTCATACATGAGTACATGGGCAACTCCTTTCTATCCTTGAATGCTGTTGTTGTTTTTTATGGTCAGCTTAGCCTTCTTTTAAAGGCTGTTTAATGACAACCCGGTTAGTTGGCCTAACGGTTTTTCTTCAGAATATGCAGTCCACTGCCTGAAGGTTATCTCCATGGTGCATAACCTGCAAAGCAGGTGTTTCCGTACTGATGTGGGCAACAGCCATCCGGGCATCGAAATGACTTACGTAGATCGTAGTGCGGTATCTGACCGCCAGAACAGCTTCGTTGAATCCGAAAAAGCTGAACAGTGTCAGTACGATTTGAAAGGTGATCCTTGTGCGTTTGAACATGGCTACTTCCCCGTGTGAACCAATGTAGAGCTGATCGTACGAGATGCAGACAAGGGGTTGCATAACATCTCTGTCAGCAATGCTGACGAAATCGGAAGACATCATAAAATCGCACTCATTTGCTTCAATTCATCCGCTCATGCACCTATTTCCGGGGCGATAAAAAAAATCAATCAAAGAGGGACTTGTCTGAAAGCTTCAGGTGAATAATACTGTATAAATGAACAGTATTCTTGTAAAAGACAAGCCTTGGCCCCGAATGATTGCGCTGGTGGATATGAATGCCTTTTTTGCCTCCATTGAGCAGCTGGACCGGCCTCAATGGCATCAAAAGCCGGTGTGTGTCACCAATGGCCGAACAGGGACTTGCATCATCACCGCCTCCTACGAGGCACGGGCCCGGGGCATCAAAACCGGTATGAGGTTGCGTGAGGCCAGAGGTTTGGCGCCTGATCTTATCCAGGCGCCTTCGCGGCCTTATCGTTATGCTCAGATTTCCTCCAGCATCATGTCAGCTCTGGAAAACATCACTCCGGAAATAGAAGTCTTCTCGGTGGACGAGGCTTTTCTCGATCTGACCGACTGTCAGGCACTCTATGACTGCCCGGTGGCCGAGGTGGGCCGAAGGATCAAGGCCTGTGTTTTTGAGGCTTCCGGCCTGTTGTGTTCAGTGGGTATCAGTGGTGACAAGACCACAGCCAAGTGGGCAGCCAAGCAACAGAAGCCTGACGGACTGACCGTTGTCCACCCCTATCAGGCTCGTGAAACCCTGTCGGATGCTCTGGTCACTGATCTGTGTGGCGTCGGTTCAGGTATTGGGCGTTACCTGGCTCAGTACGGTGTGCGTCGTTGCGGTGATATGCAGAAAGTGCCCATTAGCGTGCTGGGCAAGCGTTTTGGTAATCTGGGCAAACGCATCTGGCTGATGGCCCAGGGCATGGACCCGGAGCCACTGCATAAAGAGGTAGGCGTGCCCCAGAGTATCGGGCACGGTAAGGTGATTCCGCCCAATACCCGGGATAAAACCATCCTGAGAACCTATCTGCTGCATATGTGTGAAAAGGTGGCCGCTCGTCTCAGACGTTATGACTTTGAAGCCCGGTTGTTTGCCATTGGCGTGAATACGCCCGGAGGCTGGGTCAGCAAAAAGCTGAAGACGACAACCCCAACATCCGATGGCGATCTGATCATGGCACTGGCAGACTTTTTCCTGGATGTCTACTGGGATGAAGGAGAGAGAAGCCGGGGAGTGCATCAGGTACACGTCGGAGCCCTGGACCCGCGACCCAAACATGGGCAAGGAGAACTGTTCAAGGAAGAGGATATTAAAAAGGAAAAACTACTGGCGACCATTGATGAGATCAACCATCGTTACGGCGAGTTCGCCCTGTGTAAGGCTCCCTTGCTGAACCGCTCGGAAATGCCCAATGTCATTTCACCGGCCTGGCGGCCAGTGGGGCCCAGAAATACTCTGGAGAGTTGAGCAGAGGTTTTGCATTGTTCAACCTTAAGAGTCGTCTGAGAGGCCCTGTTTTTCCTTGAGGTCTTCTACCCATCGGAATACTTCTGCCACCGGTTCAATCAAATCGCTGGGGATGAAACTGGCAATGTCCGTATCAAACAGGGCGTGGGCCAGGGGGACATTCTCCATAACGGGGATGCCTTCTTTATCGGCAATTTTCACAATAAAGCGTGCACGTCCACCCCGGCCTTTAACCGTCACCACGGGCAGTGGTGTCACATCCTGTTTATAGTGCAGGCCGATGGCCAGGTGAGTCGGGTTTTTGATAACAACGTCTGATTTCTTGGTGTTTTCTGCTTCGTTGAGAATTTCCTGGTGAATTTCTTTTCGTTTACCCTTGATTTCAGGGCTACCTTCCATCTCTTTGTGTTCGCGTTTGACTTCATCCTTGGACATTTTATTTTCTTTGGTGAACTGTTGCTTCTCGAAAAGATAGTCCAGCACCGAGATCACTAAGAAAGCCGCAATGGCGTAGATCATCAGTTTTTTCATCAAAACCCCGACGACAGGGAGGATACAGTCATTACCACAGTAAGGGAGGTTGACCATATCAGCGAGGCTGTTTTTGATGACGAAGTAAACAACGATGGAAAGAAACACAATCTTGATAACGGACTTGAAGAATTCCACCAGATTTTTGATGGCAAAGATGCGCTTGAATCCGGCAATGGGACTGATCTTTTTCAGGTCGGGTTTTACCGATTCACCGGCCAGCAGAAAGCCAAACTGCATAATGTTGCCTATGATGGCAGACAGCATGGATACCATAACCAGGGGTAACAGTAGCTCAATGGATTTATCAAGAATGCCCCGGGTGACAATCTTGAAAGCGTCCTGAAAGTTTTCGTTATAAACCGTTGCGGGAAGGATCACCATTTCCTGAATGGTGTTGAGATAGGTATCGCTCATAAACCAGAGGGTGCAGACCACGGCGATAATGCCAAAGGTGCTGGATACTTCTTTACTCTTGGCGACCTGACCTTTTTTTCGGGCGTCACGCAGTTTTTTTGGTGTAGGTTTCTCTGTCTTTTCAGCACTCATTTCCAGAGCTCTCCCACGGTTTTAAAAATCATGGGAATGCTTTCGTCATGTTTTTTGGCCAGTTGTAGAATCGTGCTGACGTAAACCACCAGGATGGCTGCCGCGACACCGGATTTGATCGGCATGGCCAGAATAAATACGTTCAGCTGAGGGGCTGAGCGGCTGATCAGGGCGATGCCAAATTCTGTGATAAACATGGAGATAATGACGGGGGCAGAAAGCCACATGGCCAGTCCAATAATCAGGTTGAACTGATTCAGGAAAAAAGTAGTGGCTTCAGGGTTCAGTCTGGGATAGAAACTGAACACAGGCCATACGTCATAGCTGATGAACAGACTTTGCAGCAACAGCAGAAATAAGCCACTGACCATGAAAATAGCGGTAAAAGCCTGAGAGAACAAGACACCCATGGGTGATGTTTCCGCACCCGACAGAGGATTCAGGGCGCTGGCCATGGAAGCCCCCCGTTGGTTATCAATGAAGAACCCCGCTGACTCCAGTGCCCAGAATGGAATGGTGATACAAAACCCGATAATGGCCCCTATAAAAGCTTCTTTAAGAACAAATCCGGCCGTAGCATAAATGGTGAGGGCTTCATCGGGTTTGTGTTCTGCCAGCATAGGATGGAGAAACAGGACCATGCAGGCGCAAATGCCATTTCGCATCATGGCGCCACCCAGCATGCGTTTGTGCAGGAAAGGGATCAGAGTGAACAGGGCAACAATTCTGGGCATGCCCATGGTAAATACATAAAACCACTCTTTTAGCTCATCTATTGGGATGACCATGGCGGATTACCCGGTTATAGGTCCGGAATTTTGTTCATGATGGCCAGAGAGTAATGATAAATCTCAATGCCCAACCATCGGGCAGTGGCAAAGATGCTAATGATGACGGCAATCAGCTTGAAGGCAAAGGGCAGGGTTTGCTCCTGGATCTGGGTCAGGGCCTGGATCAAACTGATCAGCAGACCTACGCCAGCCGCGGCAATGATCGGAGGCATGGATAAAACCAGAGTCAGCATCAGTGCCTGAGCTGTCAGCTGAATGATGTCCGAATCTACCATGCTCTTTTCCCTTGAGGCTTTCTAGCCATAACTTAATACCAGTCCCTGAATCAAACGGGTCCAACCGTCCAGCAAGACAAACAGGAGCAGTTTGAAAGGCAGGGATATGGTCATGGGAGAGACCATCATCATACCCATGGCCAGCAGGATGTTTGAGACGATCAGGTCGATGACGATGAAAGGCAAATAGAGCAAAAAGCCAATTTGGAACGCCTTGGTCAATTCCGTGATACAAAAAGAGGGCAGCAGCACAATAAAGTCATCCCCCGAGAGTTCCTGCTGGTATTTTTTTGGCCACAGAAGGCGTGCAGACTTCAGAAAGAAGTTACGCTCTTTTTCGTTGGTGTTGTCTTTGAGAAATTGCTTGTAAGGGGCGCTGGCCAGCTTGAAGGATTCGATCCAGGACAGATCCTCAAAATTAATCTTTTCAGGTTCCAGCAATTCATAAGACTGATAGCCTATAGGTGCCATGATGTAGAGTGTCAAAATAATGGCCAGCGCGTTCATGGCAATGTTGGGAGGAATCTGCTGAAGACCGGTGGCGTTTCTGAGAATGGAAAAGACCACCACCAGTTTCAAAAAAGAAGTGCCCATGACTGCCATGAATGGAATCAGCGCCATCAGTGCCAGTGGCACCATCAAATAAAATGGGCTGGTCAAATTCAGTATGCCGCTTTCCATGGCGGGAACCTGCTCTACTGGATGTACTGCCTGGTTATTAGGATTCGGTCTTTCCCGTGAGTTCTGTAATCCGGGCTCCGAGGCGGCCTTCTATTTCCACCAACTGGCATTTACCAATCAGCTGGCCATTGGCTCTGATCTTGACCGGTGCTTCCACAGGGTTACTGAGCTGGAAAACATACCCAGGCGTCAGGCTTTGCAATTCTGCGAATGTCAGCTGTTGTTCGCCCACTTCGAACATCAGCATCACGGGCAAATCATGAAGATCAATAGGGGTAGCAGATGCCTGCGGAGCTTCACCTTCTGGCATAGGCTCTTCATGCTCTGTGTACCCTTGGGCAGAATAATCTTCCATCGGCTGAAGCCTCTGTGAAATAGTGAGCCGGGTATCCTCAAGAGTGCCGAGAAACGCAGCATTCTGTTTGATTTTTACAATCACCTCTGAGTGACTGACATATTTTTCCAGAAAAACAATGTCGCCTTCTTCCAGATCATTGAGTTCACTGCGGTTCAGTGAGGTACTGCCTTTTTGCAGGGATACCCATAAAGGTATATCGGGCAGTGAGATAGATTGATGAGGTGGAATTGACTTCAACAGGTTCTCTATCACCTCGGAATACTCAATCTGAATGCTGGAACGGATGCTCTCGGCTTCAAGATCCACTGCAATTAAAGGGGCGTCTGTTTGCTCAGCAGGTTTGAGATGAGTGAGTGTGACAGACTGACCCAGCATCTGGCCCAAAAAATTAAACAAGGGGGTCAGGCTGCTCGAAATAGCCGCTTCACGAAGACTTTCAGGCAGTTTTTTAATGATTTGATGGTCGAGCTTTTTGGGCAAAAGAAAATCCAGAACCTGATGGCCCAGATAGAGTTTGTTGGGGTAGCCAGCCAGTTCTATATCGGCCTGCCAGCTGGAGGTCTGGTGATCAAGACCGGCAAGAGAGACAGTGAATTCGATACCGTTCAGTTGAATCTGGTAGCGGGTTTTGCGACGACACAGGAGCTGCCCCAACTGAAGCTCGGTTGCTGATATTGATTCAAACTTCAGTGGTATTGGTTCCATCAGTGTTTATCCGTTCTCTCAGGAATCATCGTTTTCCTGTTCTTCTTCACCCACGTACTCCTGCCGGGAACGCCCCTCACTCTGTTCGCCACCTCCGCCAGACAGGTTGATGTTGACCTGAACTTTTTCACCCAGCTTTTCGAGATTCTTCATCAAGCTGGCTTCATTGGCTTGCAGAAAGTTGTGGGAGTCTGCTGAAGAGGTATTCATGGTCACTTGCAGTTCACCAGAGACTCTCTGAATACGGATTTCGGTGCCCGGCAGAATATTGTCTTTCAGAGTGATTCGAACTTCGGCTCCTTCGATAGCGTCTTTTGAAGACACCATGATTTTATCAACCAGCTTGTTGATGACTTCATTGATTTCTTTGGGGCCACTGACGGCCTGAATGCTTTTCAATTGAACTTCAGAGGCCTGCTGGGTTTCCCTAACCTGACCGATCACATGCTCAGTGCCGTCACGCAGAGACTGCATGGCACCCTCTTCCAGACCTTTTTGACCTTCCTGACCTTTTTGACCTTCCTGACCTTCACGGCCACCGCCCTGGTCTTTGAACTTGCCTTCCAGAGCTTCCTTGGCACTTTTTCTGCGCTCTGCCATCAGGCTTTCAAGGCTTTGATCGCCCTTGGATTCCCCTTTGGTACTTTTCGGATCTTCTTTCTTTTTCATTTTTTTGGAAAAGTCAGAAGCCTGATCCTCAGACACTTTCTGGCTCTGATTCTGGCTCTGATTTTGAGCGGGCTGGTTGTTGCTATTCTGCTGAACATTCTGATTAGAGTGTGTGGGCTGCATGGTTGGCCTCCTTGCGATCTGTGCACCCTAGAATTTCGGACGAACAGTAAATTCTTCCATTTCCAGATCTTCGAGGCGAGCGGCTTCCTTTGCGGCTTCCTCGTCCTGAGCTTTGGTAAACTCTTCAAACTTTTCCACAGCCTGCATGGCTTTCGCATGATCTTCACGGGCCTGCTCAAGCTGTTCTTTGGCCTTTTCGACATTCTGTCTGGCTTCGTTGATGGCCTGTTCCAGCAGAACATCCTTTTCACGCATCTGGGCTACCTTGGCTTTTAGCTGATCCAGTTCATTCTGCTTCACCGCAGTATTGATAATGTTATCGTAGAGCCTTTCTTCTTCTTTACAGCGCCAGTCAATGTACTCTTCCAGTTCCTGCTCTTTGTTTTTGACTTCCAGCTGAGCCTGCTCCAGACGATATTCACACTTGCGAACTTCGTCCTGAGCAGACTTTTCCCGAATCTGCTTAACCTTGAGAAGTTCGTGCAGCATTCAGATCAGACTCCAACGACACGACGCAGTTGCTGGATGGTGGTGTCATAGTCACTCAGTTCATCGGTGCGCTGCTTCAGGAAGGTTCTTATGGCGTCTATTTTCCGCAAGGCTTCATCCGCCACTGCATCTGAGCCCGCTTTATACTCACCGACCTTAACCAGCAGTTCAATCTCTTCGAACTTGGCCAGAAGTTCCCTGAGTTTGCCCGCTGCGGCTTTGTGCTCTTCCGGGGTGATGGCATTCATGACACGGCTGGCACTGGATAGCACATCAATGGCCGGGTAGTGGTTAGCGGCAGCCAACTTTCTGGAAAGGATGATGTGTCCGTCCAGAATGGATCGGGTCTCATCCGCTACCGGTTCAGTCATATCGTCACCTTCTACCAGTACGGTGTAGAGCGCCGTGATTGAACCTGTATCAGACATACCGGCACGCTCCATTAACTTGGGAAGCGTGGCAAAGACTGAGGGTGGAAAACCTCGACGGGTTGGCGGCTCGCCGGCTGCCAGACCTATTTCACGCTGGGCACGGGCAAAACGGGTGACGGAATCCATTAGCAGAAGGACTTTTTTACCTTTGTCCCTGAAATACTCTGCGACGGCTGTGGCAGTATAGGCCGCTTTGGCTCTTTCCATGGACGATTTGTCAGAAGTGGCAACGATAATAACGGACTTCTTGACGCCTTCCGGGCCCAGATCATGCTCGATAAATTCCCTGAGTTCCCGTCCCCTTTCACCGATCAGCGCGAGGACTGTGACATCCACTTCAGCCCCTTTAACCAGCATCGAGAGCAGCGTACTCTTACCACCGCCGGCGGCAGCGAAGATCCCCATACGCTGTCCTTCTCCGCAGGTCAGTACGCCATCCAGGACTCTCAGGCCCAGTGGTAATGGTTTATCAATGATCTGGCGAGTCATGGGGTCAGGACTGTCGGCATAAACCGGATACCAGGTCTCAGGCTCCACTCCGTCGAAGGCTTCCGGGTTTAAAGGGTTTCCCATACCATCAAGCACGTGACCCAGAAGGTGAGAGCCAACGCCTACATGGTGAACCTTACCCGTGGGAATCACTTCTGTTGTGGAGGAGATACCCATGATTTCACCCATGGGAGAGAGTACCGTTTCGTGCCCCTGAAAGCCAACGACCTCGGCGTAGCTGGTCCTGTCATCGTTTGGCGTCACCAGCTCACACAACTCGCCAATCTTGACACCGGGAACCGCCGCTTTGATGATCATGCCCTGTACTTCGGTAACACGGCCACGAATATCCAGTAGCCGGCTGCTTTCAACCGCATTTTG
>NZ_JAHHPS010000128.1:0-1087 GCF_024606275.1 Endozoicomonas sp. SESOKO4
CCTTGGCTAAACAGACAACCTCTCGAAAACCCAAATAGCGAATAAGCACAGATTCTAGTTCAACGGGCAAATCGAGTAATAAACATTGATTGTTGTTATAGACACTCACTTCTCTACCTGCATTGATACCCGTTGGCGCTTGCTCTATTTGAAGCGACTCAGGTGTTGACGGGAGTAGCCCGTCAACGCTGGTATGGTTGTCCATAACATTCATGCCTTATTTCTCCATAGCTAGTAGTTATCCTCTCTAAGAAAGGACATTCAAAATGAATTCGATAGGTTGGATTCGGTTTTTTGATGAAAGTTCACACGATTGAGGTCAGTGAAAGCAGGAAAAAAACAGAGCCCTGATCCGGAAAAATTCTTCAAGCTCATGGATCACAATAGGATGCACCAAACCTGAGACGGAGGGTAGATTACACCCCTTCGATCAACATCGTCCTTCCGTAGTTCAGTGATTCTCGCACTGAAATCATTACTGATGGTCACTACATATCGGTCATCGGGACTGAAGTGGGCTGAGTTGATGGGTTCCTCGTGTTGGATGGTGGCTTTTCCCAGCCATGACCCATCGGCCCGTTGACCACAAATTTTCGCCGTGCCATCCAAACTGGCGGTTACCACATGACAACCATCGGCACTGAAGGTGGCTGTGAAGACTCTGTGCCCATGGGTAATGCAGGCTTCTTCCAGCCATGACCCGTCGGTCTGGAGACCACTGATTTTTGCCGTCTTATCATAACTGGCGGTCACCACATGCTGACAATCGGCACTGAAGGTAGCTGAGGTGACCTCTCCGTTGTGGGAAATGCAGGCTTTTTCTTGCCATGATGAAGCACCCTTCAGGCTATAGATTTTCACCTTGCCATCCCAGCTGGCGGTCACCACATGGCAGCTATCAGCACTGAAGGTGGCTGCGGTGAGAGAATCATCATGATCAATCGTGGCTGCTTTTCTCCATGATCCATCGGCCTGCTGGTCATAGATACTTGCCGCGCGAGGTGAATTGAAGGTTAACAGGTGGCAGCTGTCGGCGCTGAAATGGACGATTTTGCTCTGGTTTCGAATGGTGGCTTTTTCCATCCAT
>NZ_JAHHPS010000129.1:0-3344 GCF_024606275.1 Endozoicomonas sp. SESOKO4
CCTTGGCTAAACAGACAACCTCTCGAAAACCCAAATAGCGAATAAGCACAGATTCCAGTTCAACGGGCAAATCGAGTAATAAACATTGATTGTTGTTATATACAGTAACGTCTCTGCCTGCACTGACACCCGTTGGTGCTTCCTCCAATCGAGGCTGCTCCGGTGTTGGCAAGGGTAAGCTGTCAATGCTGGAATTGTTTTTCAAAGGGCCCATACCTGCTTCTCTCAAGGCTCCAAAGTCATTATTTATCCACGGTTTGAAAGGACATTTAAAATTGATTCAAACGGTTAGAACCGGTTTTAGAGTAAAAGTTCATAAAAATAACACTGTTTTTTAATCACTCCTCCATAGTTCGGTGATTCTCACCGTTTTATCTTCACTGACGGTCATTATATTTTGGCCATCGGTGCTGAAGTTGGCTGAGGTGACTGCTTTCTTGTGTTGAATGGTGGCTTTTTCCAGCCATGACTCATTGGCCTGCAAACCATAGATTTTCGCAGTGTTATCTTCACTGGCAGTCACCAGATTTTGGCCATCGGTGCTGAAGTTGGCTGAGGTGACCGCCCCCTTGTGGCAAATGCAGGCTTTTTCTTCCCATAATGCAGTGCCCTTCTGGCTGTAGATTTTCACTGTGTTATCTTCACTGGCGCTCACCACATGGCGGCAATCGGCGCTGAAGTTGGCTGAGTAAACTCGATTATCATGCCGAATAGTGGTCATTTCTTTCCATGATCCATCGTCTTGCAGGTCAGAGATTTTCGCCGTGTGATCCTTACTGGCGGTGACCAGATGGCGGCTATCGGCGCTGAAGTGAATTGAGGTAAGTGTGCGCTGGTGTTTGATGGTGTCTTTTTCTACCCATGGTCCAGCAGCCTCCTGCCCATAGATTTTTACTGCGTAATCTGCACCACATAGCGCCAGATGTCGGTTATCGGGGCTGAGCCTGGCCGAAACGATAAAACCTGCATGAATAGTGTGCTCTTCTCGCCATGATCCATCATCCTCCTGACTACGAATTTTCACTATGCTATCCCCACTGATGGTCACCACATGGCGACCATCGGGACTGAAAGTGGCGGCAGTGACGAATCTGTCATGGGAAATGGTGGCTTTTACTTCCCACGATCCATCGTCCTCCTGACCATAGATTCTCACTCTTTTATCGTGACTGGCGGTGACCAGATGACGGCCATCGGCACTGAAGGTGGCTGAAATGACCCAGTTATTATGGGTAATGGTGGTTACTGATTCCCATGATCCATCGTCCTTCTGACCGTAGATGCTCGCTGTTTTATCGTGGCTGGCGGTGACCAGATGGCGGCCATCGGCGCTGAAGGTGGCTGATCTGATCCAATCATTATGGGTGATCGTGGCTTTTGATTGCCATGATCCATCGTCCTCCTGACCATAGATTCTCACTTTTTTATCGTGACTGACGGTGGCCAGATCACGGCTACCGGCACTGAAGGTGGCAACACTGATAGTTTGACTATGGATAATTTCGGCTTTTTCCACTAGCTTGAATTTTTGACATTGAAACATCAGTTTTCTGTGGTTGAAGAGCAGCAGAGCAGGAAAATAAGCACAATTTTGATCTTTTATGAGTGACTCGACAGTGTCCTTATTTGCAAATGGCCTCAACCAATAGCGGAGTTGTTGTTTATCTTTTGCCGTAACGATGGTCTTTAGTTGATATTGGTATGGTGATGGAAACTGGCGATACCACGCTCTTTCCAGCGCTTTATCGCTTTTAACAAGATCACGAAGATATATGCATACCTCTGCCAGCCGGGTAATCTCTCGAAAACCCAAGCAGCGAATAATCATAGATTTTGGTACATAGGGCAAATCGAGTAATAAAGATTTATTGTTCTCATTGACAGTAACCTCCCTGCCAACACCGACCCCCGTCAGTGCTTCCTCCAATCGAGGCTGCTCAGGTGTTGGCAAGTGTGAGTCGACAATGCTGTCATTGTTTTTCAAAGGGTCCATGCCTGATTTCTTCAAAGCTCCAAAGTCACTATTTATCCTCGGTTTGAAAGGACATTTAGAATTAATTCAATGTTTAGAACCAGTTTTGGACTGAAAGTTCAGAAAATTGAGGTCGGTGGAACTAAGCAACAGCAACACCCTGATCCGGGAAAATAATGATAGAAGGAAACTTTTTCACTGAATGCTCACTGCAAACATTGCCATCGGGCTTTCGATATAACGCTGTTTTTTGATGGGTTCTTTGCAAAACTACGCTCATTCGATCATCAATCGCCCCTCCACAGTTCAGTGATTCTCACCGTGTGATCTGCACAAACGGTCAACACATTTCGGCCATCGGGGCTGAATTTGGCTGAGGTGATCACAAGCCCGTGAGAAATGATGGCTTTTTTTATCCATGACCCATTGGACCTGAGGCCATAAATTTTCGCCGTTTCATCTTCACCGGCGGTCACCACGTGGCAGCTATCGGGACTGAAGTCGGCTGAGAGGACTTTGCCCTTATGGGTAATGTTGGCTGCTTCTTCCCACGATCCATCCGCTTGCAGGCTGTAGATTTTCGCCGTGTTACCCTGACTTCTGATCACTATATGATGGCCATCGGCGCTGAACCTGGCCGACAAGACCGGAGCATTTTGGCAAAAGGTGTATTTGGTTTCCCATGATCCATTGGTTTGCCATTCGTGGATTTTCACCGTTTTGTCCAGACTGGCCGTCACCACAAGGCGGTCATCGGGACTGAAGAAGGCCGATCTGACACACTGGTCGTGGGTAAAGGCGGTCATTTCTCCCCAGGATCCATCGGCCTGCGGGCCGTAGATTTTCGCAGTCTTATCATCACTGGCGGTCACCACAGAGCTGCCCTCAGTGCTGAATTTGGCTGAATTGATTTCATCCTTATGGGAAATGGTGGTTTTTACTTCCCATGTGTCATCGTCTTTCTGGCCATAGATTGTCGCAGTCTTATCATCACTCAAGATCACCAAATGACTGCCATCGGTGCTGAAGCTGGCCGAAAAGGCCGAAGGATGATTAATAGTGTATTTTTCTTCCCATGATCCATCGGTCTCCTGACCATAGATTTTCAATATCCCAAAAAAACTGATGGTCAACAGGTGGCGGTCATTAATACTTAAGGTGGCTAATGAAACCGGAACTTCCTGGTAAATGATGGATTTTACTTTCCATGTTCCATCGTCCTCCTGACCACAGAGTTTCACCGTGTAGTCGGAACTGGCGGTCACCATTTGACGGCCATCGGTGGTGAAGGTGGCTGATAAGGCAAGAAGTTCATGACAAATGGTGGCTTTTGTTTCCCATGATCCATCGGTCTTCTGGCCTGTGATTATCG
>NZ_JAHHPS010000130.1:0-1466 GCF_024606275.1 Endozoicomonas sp. SESOKO4
CAGTGAAAATGGACACAAAATTCACTGCCGTCCTGTTAAAAAACAGGGAAAGATTTGAGATGCCTGCCGCTGTCGGTCAGCGGCAACCAAGTCAAGGTGGTTGAGGTTCCCGGGTATTGGGCTGGTGGCATGTTGATGTTGTTGCAGCAAGCCAGCCAGAGGATCATCAGCGAGTTGATCTGGTTACCAGAGTGTTTGATGGTTATTAATGATCATAACTCCTCGTTCCCATCTGCGGCATCACCCAATGGAATGGGTAGTTTCCTCTTGAACTTCTTAACGGCTACGATAGCTGAAACCACGGCAACCAAGACCACAACACCCGCGGTAATAAGCCCAATACACCAGTCTGGAAATTTTGGACTCAATACAGGCGGCAGTTTGTCAAGACCCAGAGAAATCACCTGCATCCGGACATGCCGGATACCCTTCTCAACATCAGCGTCTGCAACTGCCAGATAGGCTTTATTGCCCACAAAAACCGGGCGCATTGACCTTGTTGCCGGGGTCTTGAATGCGGCGTCAAATTGATGGACATTGGCCTGGTTTTCATAAGTAACGACAGACAGTTGCCCATTACTGTTGTAAATAATGGTGTGCACATAATTTTTCGCAGTCACCAGTCTAACGGTTAAAAACGTACCCGATGTGCCTGAAGAAAAACGAATCGTATCGTCAATAATAAAAGCGCTATCCATCTGTCCATTGTCAGTGGCGAACCGGCGAATAGAAAGCTTCTCTGACTCAGGGTTGAATACGGCAACATAAACATGGTTCTTTTGAATCAGAATGTCTTGCAGAATGTTGTCAATGCCCGGGTCTGTGGTGATCAGTATCGCTTTGCCATCGTCTCCAAAAGAGGCAGCGGGGTTTAGTTCCTTTTTTTCGTACTGTCTGATAAAGAAAGGATAGGAGACATTTTTATCACTGCTTGTGCCTGTTACATAGAACTGTTCGCCATCCGGGGAGACCCTTAAACGAAGTCCTCGTTCCTTATCATTCTTGTAACATTTTTTAGGCAACTGGAGTCGTTGTTCATGGTAACTGCTAAACAACAGTTTGTTATTGATTGTTCCTGTAAAGTACATGACACCCTGATGGTGAGCGGTATCATTAATTTGGACCCCTCCAGGGAATTTACGTACGCTATATCCTGCCCGCCCCCCCCGGATAGCAACTAAGGGGAACTCCACCAGAACCGTTTCTCCGGACGTTGCCGTTGCAACAATGACAAGCTGAGAGCCTGTTGTATCGTGAATAACCTGCCCAGTCAGAGACTGGTAGGAGGCCAGCATTTTTAAACGGCTGTCAGAGGTTGTGTAAGTCACGATGCCACACAGACCAAATTGTTTATCCAGTTCAGAGCCTTTATAACGTGCCAGATTAACCTTTTTGGAATGCAACTCAGGCTGAATGACGACGTATATCTGCTCATTTTTCGCATCATACGCTTGAAACAGGGGTAT
>NZ_JAHHPS010000131.1:0-1841 GCF_024606275.1 Endozoicomonas sp. SESOKO4
ATTCTCTGTTGGTCTTTCCCCCGGGAAGATGTGGATCGTAGTGTATCCTGCTTGCAACTGGCTCTGGCGCTCAGGGACGAAGCCGTGGATCTGGAAAAGGCGGGTATTGGCATTATCCAGATTGATGAACCGGCGATTCGCGAAGGCTTACCCTTGTCTAAGCAAGACTGGCCTGACTATCTGAACTGGGCAGTAAAAAGCTTCAGGATCGCTGCCAGTGGCGTTCAGGATGAAACCCAGATTCATACCCACATGTGTTATAGCGAGTTTAACGACATCATTGAGTACATCGCAGCAATGGATGCCGATGTCATCACCATAGAGACCTCCAGATCTGACATGGAGTTACTGGATGCTTTTGAGCAGTTTGAGTATCCCAATGAGATCGGGCCCGGAGTATATGACATCCACTCCCCCAACGTTCCCGAGCCACAGTGGATGAAACAGCTGATGAAGAAAGCCGCTGAAAAAATCCCTGCGCAGCGTTTATGGGTCAACCCGGACTGTGGTCTCAAAACCCGGGATTGGCCCGAGGTGGAAGCAGCCCTGAGCAATATGGTGCAGGTGGCTAACGAACTCAGGGATGAGCTGGCTTAACCGGTGATGCCCTGACCTTAACTTCAATGACAGGTGGTTTTGGGGGGGAAGTGACGGCAGAAGCTTCTTCCCCTTCATAAGTCAGAAATGAGGGCGCCATCAGTTCGGTATGGACGCTGGTGAAAACTTCTACCGTTCCCTTTTGCTCACCAGGCTTTAGCATGTAGAAAACTTTGTAAAGTTGGTTATTTTCAGCATCTTCGAAATAGAGAGTGGTGCCTTGATCCGCTGAGATGGTGATGCTCTGGGGTTCCAGGGGGCGCTCGTCAATGATCAGGTTTGTATCCAGTTGGTACTGGTTTAGGGTTGGTTCTTTGGTTTGAACGAACCCGGTGCACCCTGATAACATCAGTGCCAGGGAAATGATCAAGAGCCTCTGATAAAGGCTGTCTGAGCGAAAAGTATTCTTGTTTAACATTCAATTAAAATCCTTAATTAAGAGTCTCGAAGGCTTAAAGATAGATGTATAAAGCAGCCTGAACCAGTGGGAACAAGAGAAGTTTTGATCTTGGTTTTCGTGGGCGTTTTGCAATGTATTCAGGCTCTTTGTCAGAGAGATCGTAATAATGTATCTGTGTTTGTGTGTACTTACATATCTCGTAAGATAATTATTTAAAGGTTTTAGACTGATGTGAAGAACGTTAAGTTCCTGCATCAGGCAACCGTCAGGCAGTCGTTATCTGCCCGGATTTTGGTATAACCAATGGTGTAAGTCAGGTATTTTCTTTAGAATGCTATGCCAGTGCCAACAGCTTAAGTACCTGGTTAGTTACTTATATAAAAGCCGTTGATTCCATTTCGGTGATGAGGTGATTTCATGGATATCATGGATCAAATTAAAGAGCAGATTGAAACACATGACATCCTGCTCTACATGAAAGGTTCTCCCAAGCTGCCTCAGTGTGGATTTTCCTCCAAGGCGGTGCAGGTTTTAATGGCTTGTGGCGAGCAGTTCGCCTATGTAGACATTCTGGCTAATCCGGAAATTCGTGCCAATCTGCCAAAATACGCTAACTGGCCAACCTTCCCACAGCTGTGGATTAAGGGTGAGCTGGTTGGCGGTAGCGACATTCTGATTGAGATGTATGACAGCGGCGATCTTCAGAAGATGATCAAGGCCGCTGCAGGCAAAGAGGAAAGCGCTGAATAATTTTGGCCTTCTTCAAGGTGGGGAGGATATGATCCTCCCGCCTAGCAGCCTGTCGGACTTAAGGCTGTCCTACTGCGGTTGCAATAAATTGGTC
>NZ_JAHHPS010000003.1:0-1151 GCF_024606275.1 Endozoicomonas sp. SESOKO4
CTATGCTGTTACAAAACGAAAATTATACCTTTCCTGATCTCTCTGAAAGTCAAAGGGCAACACTTTTACAGATGTTGTTAAACGAAAATTTCGAACACGCGAAAGGCTTCATCTCCCGAATTCTGATAGCCTTCTATCAGGCTTCAGCTTATCTTATTCACTACCCCAGTTCTGTGGCCCTCGCGGAACACTTTGATGCAGCAATAAGTCCTGATACTCCCAAGAATTTGGAGATTGATCACACTTTAGAAGCGCTTTCCATCAACGGAAATAGTAAAAGAATGAGTTCTGATTCTGCTTCTTCAGTTTCAAACAAAGAGTTTGATAGTCAAACTTTAGAGGATCTCAATCCCTTATTGTTAAAGATTCAATCTCGTTTTGAACTGATAAGAATTAATGGCGATGGTAACTGTATGTATTCCTCAATTGCAGAGATATACAGCCGGACTGGGCGGTCAGGACAAGCTGGTAAATGGGACCAGCAAACAATAAGGAAAATTATGGAGGATAACATACGTCAGATTTTTTCCACGATTCAGAGTCATCCTGACAAGGAAAAACTGATGCAAGAGCTTGAGTTACTATCGGGGATCGACGCTGACGTTATTCCTGCCGTTCTCGATTACAACGTCCTTACTGATTCAGCCTCTTTCGGTCAATCGGAGTTAGCCAGATTGCAACAATTTGGTGATGCCCAGCTGATTGCATTGCTAGTACCGACACAGGGTGTCTGGTTCCCAGTCATTACACAAGGTCATCGTGGTTCTTATCACGAGATTTATGACCTGAACCGCTGGGTCAATTTTGCTCCTTACCTTTTGGCTATGCTGTTAAAAAACGAAAATTATAGCTTTCCTGATCTCACTGAAAGCCAAAGGTCATTACTTTTACAGTTGTTGTTAAACCAAAATTTCGATCAAGCTAAGCTTTTCGTCTCCCAAATTCTGACAGACTCCCATCAGTCTTCAGCTTATCTTATGCACTCCCCCAGTTCACAGGCTCTCCTGGAACACTTTGATGTAGCAATAAGCATTGAATCGCCCCAGAATACAGAGTTTGATTCGTCACAAATGACTCAGATGATTGAGGCTTTTGAAGCGCTTTCCATCGATGAAAATAAGAAAAGAATCAAGCTTGACCTCGCTTCTTCC
>NZ_JAHHPS010000132.1:0-1088 GCF_024606275.1 Endozoicomonas sp. SESOKO4
CCCTGTACCCGTCCAGTAATGTCAGTATTTCGATGTCAAAAACTTCTGTCTGGTTGAGTTTTAACCATAAAAGACCAAAAGCCTGTTTTTCTCTTTTGTCATCTGTCGGGTTAACGCTTTGTGGTTCTGGTTCACTTAACGGCACACAGGCTTCAGCCGCCCCGGATTGAACGTTATCCAGGTATTGGGACAGTGATGCTTTAATCTCATCGGGGCATTCTGTACCTGATGCTTCGATTCTTTCCCTCAGTTTGCCAAGCAAGGATTTATGCAGTCTCTCTTTATGGTGGTCAAGAGATTTCCAGACGACAGGTTTGATGGCCATTCTTCTGTTGAGCAGGGTAGCCAAAACATGAATAGGCAAGGGATTGGAGGGGAGAGCTTCTTCAACATCGCCTCTTGCCTTCAGCCTTCTGTTAGCGGCCAGTCTGGCTTCGTGCCTCTGGAGGTATGCCGGGTCATCCTCTTTTAAACGCCTTTGCCAATCTTCTGCGGTCAGATAATAGTGTTCAGGTACATTGATGATTTTCAAAAAAATCCTGAGCTGTCGCTCTGACCAGTTGCTAATTTCAATTTTTTCATCCTGTATTTTTAGCTGCGGTATTGGAAAACGGTAGGTCATAATACCGAAAGGCAGCCCTTCAACTTCAAGCCGCTGTCCTCTGACAGTGAAGGACACTTCTTTAAGGTTCCGCATCAGCATAGAAATAAAACTCAGGGCCAGCCCTTCTCCTGACGGGATAAGCCCAGAGACAGGTATCTCAACGGTATTGTTGTCGGTAGCACGCATCCCCGACAGAAAGCGATCGGGGATATCGTTATCCCGGGGCAGAAGGCTATGGGTTTTGAGTAGCGCTTCAAAGAGTGTCTGGATGCCTTCTTTGGTAATGTCATGGGTTTTTAGCCCAAGGCAGGCTTCAAGCAGCCCTTTTAACCATTGGGAGGAATGCTCTTTGCTGAGTTTATGCAGGGCGCTCAACGAAGGAAACAGGTCGAATATAGCCCGGGCATGGCTGGCATCCATAAAAAGCAACTGATCATCCTTTGTTAAGGGTTGCAGGATTTCCAGGTAGAGCCTTTGCATATAG
>NZ_JAHHPS010000133.1:0-1195 GCF_024606275.1 Endozoicomonas sp. SESOKO4
GTTGTCATGGCAGCGCGGCAATGGACAGCACTGGACCTGTTACAGAACCCCTAGAGGTCAGTGGAAAATCCAGCCCTCAGATTTTGCCCTGGGACAAAAGGAAGTGATTCCACGCAATGATATCTCCAGAGCCATTGACCTGGCCAGAGAGCATTATCGAACGGTTTTGCGGGAGCTTGGATATGTTAATGAAAGCGGTTATCTATTCAGCAAAATTATAAATAAAGGCGAACTGAATATTCAGTTGATGCTGGATACAGTGACCGCCAATGACAGCAACCAGCCTGAGTACTTTTTCTCATCCCGGGACATTCGCCAGATCGAAAGAGACGTCGATCTGGCCTTTACCCGGTTGCTGGGTTATTCAGGCTTGCCTGATGACATGACGGACCGTTTCACGGTGCTGGTGTCTCTGAGCCCCTGGCTAAAAAGTGGTCTCTATATCACCGGCGAGGGGGCCAAGCTGGTTTTGGATGGCAGTTTCCTGGACTCTGATCTTGCCCCGTTTCAGTCCACCGCTCTGGCTGAGCTGGCTCCAGACAGCGACCGGGGCAGCTCAATTCTCCTTCACTATTTGTCCATGGTCATTTATGAGCGGCTGCAACCGGAGGCGTTCTGGAACGATTTCAGCGCCTTTCACGGGGATGCAAGTTGCCAGCCGCTCCGGAAGTCGACGCCGGTTCCCGATACGATTCAAGATGACACTCAGGCTGTGTCACCTCTGGCACGCCAATCCAGACTCCATTTTGTTGCGGAGTCACTGACGGCCCTGATGCAAAACCGGATTTTACCTCCGGCTTCAGCCTCAGCTTTGAATACGCTGCTTTACAGACAACCTCCTGGCAATGACTTGCCGGACGATCGTCGTATGGCTCTGTATCAAGGCTGGAACCATCGTTTTCAAGTGATTGCAACGGCCATCAAACAGCAACAGGAAATGGCTGATTTACAAATCAGCCTGGCCAAGGCTGATGGTTGGGATTACAGCGGCGAGCGCGAGGTACGGGTGAATGGTGCAGGCCAATGGTTTCAGTTGACCCGTACCCGATATTTTACGCTGCTCCAGGATTACCCGACAGGTGCCATCCTGGAATTCTCACGTCATGACCCGATAGCAGAAAGCCTCCGGCAAAGTGACAGACAGCAGCACTAGCAGCCTGTCGGACTTAAGGCTGTCCTACTGCGGTTGCAATAA
>NZ_JAHHPS010000134.1:0-11796 GCF_024606275.1 Endozoicomonas sp. SESOKO4
CCCAGTTGAGTGATCGGCTGGGGTTTTTGCGTTGAGGCCAGTGAAACGCACATACCTGGGCGGCCCCCACCGATGGTAGTGTGGGGCTTCCCCATGTGAGAGTGGGTCATCGCCAGGCATTGAATAAAGCAGAACCCCAGTTGAGTGATCGACCGGGGTTTTTGTTTGTTCATGCTTTGTTTGTGCAGTAGGTAAGCCCCAGACAAGAAGTCCGGGGTTTCGGGTATCATGGAGTAATTATCCAAGAAACGCCTGATAAGCCTTATTATTCGTCTCCTCGCAATAGTTGTATTCTAAGTCAGCCAGAAATTTGGCTATGTGCTGTCTCTCTGTTTCTGGTACTTCCAGACCTACGGCGACGCGGCCATAGGCAGCACCATGGTTTCGGTAATGGAACATACTGATGTTCCATCGGGCACCCAGTTTATCCAGGAAGTTGAGCAGGGCTCCCGGACGTTCCGGAAATTCAAAACAATAAACCACCTCATCCTTCACTGCTTTACTGTGGCCGCCCACCATATGGCGGATATGCAACTTGGCCATCTCGTTTTCACTAAGGTTCTCTACCGGATAACCTTTCTCTTTCAATTCATCGATCAGATTATCGATAGGCATCTGATCAGGATGAACTTGGACACCTACAAAGATTCGGGCATTTTTGGGATCATGGAAGCGGTAGTTGAATTCGGTGATGTTCCTTTTACCGAGGGTTTCACAGAACTGTTTGAAGCTGCCTGGTTGCTCAGGGATGGTGACAGCGATGATCGCTTCGCGCTTCTCACCCAATTCTGCACGTTCAGAAACATAGCGCAGACGATCAAAATTTATATTGGCGCCACTGGCTATAGCCATCAGTTTTTGATGACTGGCACCTGTCTCACTGACATACTTTTTGAGGCCAGCCACACTAGCTGCACCGGCAGGCTCACAAACCGAGCGGGTATCATCAAAGATATCCTTGATGGATGCGCAGATTTCATCAGAGCTGACCGTGATCACTTTATCAATGTATTGCCGACAGAGCTTGAAGGTTTCTTCACCGATCTGTGCTACGGCAATACCGTCGGCAAAAATCCCCACATGAGGCAATGTTACCCGCTCATCAGCTTCCAGAGCTGCTTTCAGGCAGGCAGATTCTTCATACTCAACGCCGATGACCTTGATATCGGGACGCAGATATTTGATATAGGTCGCTATACCCGCTGCCAAACCGCCTCCACCGACAGGGACAAAAACCGCATCGAGCTGTCCAGAATGCTGACGGAGAATCTCCATGCCGATCGTGCCCTGACCGGCAATCGTGTATGGGTCATCATAAGGATGAATGAAGGTATAGCCCCGCTCTTCAACGAGTTTCATGGAGTAAGCCAGTGCCTGATCAAAGGTATCGCCATGAAGGATGACCTTGGCTCCTCTGGCTTCGCAAGCTTTGTACTTTATTTCAGGAGTAGTGCCGGGCATCACGATAACGGCTTCGATACCCATGGTTTTGGCTGCCATAGCCACGCCCTGGGCATGATTACCGGCAGAAGCACAGGTCACCCCGCGGGCTTTTTCCTCGGCGGTTAACTGGGCCATCTTGTTGTAAGCGCCCCGGATTTTAAATGAGAATACGGGTTGCAGGTCTTCACGCTTCAGAAAAACCTGATTATTCAAACGCTTGCTGAGAAAAGGAGCCTCATGAACAGGAGTCTCAATCGCCACATCATAAACTTTGGCTTCGAGTATCATTCTTATGTACTGATGAGGCATGGGACTTCACTTTCTTAATAACTTATCTTGGTTGGACTGATTCTAAACAGCCATGTACGCAAGAAACAATCTTTAATCGTGTTCAGATAATAAAAGGTTATACGGAATTTAAGGTATTTAGTTCAGCGGGGGCGTATTTCTGGGGGTATAATCCCCGCTTCATTGTATATGACCGCAAGGTAGAGACATGACCCAGGACGAGCTGAAGAAGGCGACTGCCGAGGCTGCATTGCAGCGGATTCTCCCTCATCTGGAAGATGATATGATCATCGGTATTGGCACGGGGTCCACGGCCAATTTCTTTATTGATGCTCTGGCAGAGCACCGAAACAGTTTTGATGGTTGCGTAGCCAGTTCAGAGGCTTCTGCCGATCGTTTGAAACAGCACGGCATTCCAGTTTATGACCTGAACAGTATCGGTGAACTGCGCTTTTATATTGACGGGGCCGATGAGTCCAGTGATCACCTGCATCTGATCAAAGGCGGAGGAGCGGCCCTGACAAGGGAAAAAATTGTGGCTGCAGTGGCGAAAGAGTTTATCTGTATTGCAGACGAGAGCAAGCTGGTAGACGTGCTGGGCGAATTTCCGCTACCTGTTGAGGTTATTCCTATGGCTCGCAGCCATGTTGCCCGAGAGTTGGTTAAGCTGGGCGGTGACCCCGCTTACCGGGAAGGGGTTATGACGGATAACGGCAATATTATTCTGGATGTATGGAATCTGAAGATTACTGACGCCATAGGTCTGGAAGAAAAAATCAACCAGATTGTGGGAGTCGTGACCAACGGTTTGTTTGCGGCGAGACCCGCTGACGTGCTACTGCTGGGTACTGCTGAAGGGGTTAAGACCATCAAGCGCTGAGTAACGCGAGCCGGGTGCAAACCCGGCCATTTTTCCTGACATCTCAGCATGAAAAGTTATTCATCACAGGCACTGATAAATAATGTTTTCTTGACTCGTAGCTGTTAGAAAATGGAATTCAAAAAAAAGTGAAGTGAAGCCAGGACGCTGCCCAAAGAAAGTGACAGTATAATCAGTTCGCCGGTGTTCAGTTCATGATCCTGAGTATTGTGTTGTTTTGTATCCATACTGCTTCTCCCTACATCTTGTTATGAGCATTCCCTTGCTGGATATTTACACTCTAGGTCTGTAATAGTTCTGCCGCCTTACGACGTTGGTAGATATTTAGACTTAAGTCGAAGAAAAAAGTTTGGAAAAAAAAGCTGCTATGACTGAAAAAAATCCTTAATATAACTTTTCGAGAGAAAGAAGGATTTAAATAATCAGAAAATGGAATTAGGTCCTTTCCAAGAGAACAACAGCATGATAAGAAAAATGAACAAAACTCTGGCCGCTCTGGCGGTATCTGCCGCCGTAGCAGGCGCTTCCGGCTTGGCTCAGGCCGCCGACACTATAAAAATCGCTTTGGCTGGCCCGGTCACAGGTCCTGTAGCCCAGTATGGTGATATGCAGTTCAGTGGTGCAAAGATGGCTGTCGAGCAGATCAATAAACAGGGGGGCGTCAATGGCAAGCAGCTGGAAGCGGTGGTCTATGACGATGCCTGTGATCCCAAACAGGCTGTAGCGGTTGCCAACAAGATCGTTAATGACGATATCCGCTTTGTAGTGGGGCACCTGTGTTCTTCTTCCACCCAGCCTACTACCGACATCTATGAAGATGAAGGCATCCTGATGATCACCCCCGCCTCCACCAGCCCGGATATCACCAGTCGTGGGTATGAATTGATATTCCGCACCATTGGACTCGACAGTCTGCAAGGACCTACTGCAGGTAACTACATCGTAGAAAGCATCAAGCCCAAGCGCATGGCGGTCATTCATGACAAGCAGCAGTACGGTGAGGGCATTGCAACAGCCGTTAAGAACACGGTTGAAAAAGCCGGTATTGATGTAGCTGTCTTTGAAGGTGTCACATCAGGAGACAAAGACTTTTCGGCACTGATTGCCAAGTTGAAGAAAGAAGATGTCGATTTTGTTTACTACGGTGGCTACCATCCTGAGCTGGGTCTGATTCTGCGTCAGAGTGCGGAAAAGGGTCTGAAGGCTAAATTCATGGGGCCTGAAGGTGTTGGCAACAAAGATATTTCAGCCATTGCCGGTCCTGCTTCAGAAGGTCTGCTGGTGACATTGCCGAAGAGTTTTGATCAGGATCCTGCCAATGCCACACTGGTAGCTGCTTTCAGAGCAAAAGGTGAAGATTCATCCGGTCCTTTCGTATTCCCTTCCTATTCTGCCGTTCAGGTTATGGCTGAAGGCATGGAGCTGACCAAGAGTGAAGACCCGGACGAAGTAGCCGAAGTTTTGCGTTCAAATACCTTCAGTACGCCAACAGGTAACCTGGCCTTCGATGGCAAGGGAGACCTGAAAGACTTCAGCTTTGTCGTCTACGAATGGCATGCTGACGGAACTAAATCTGAAGCTTCAAAATAAGAGCCCGACCGGAAAATACCATCGACTATAACTGTGTTGGTATTTTCATTAAAGGGAGTGGTCTGCTCAGGCCGACATTGAAATGTTCAGTTGTCGGCCTGTTTGTAACTCATCTCCCACCTCTCAATCCCTGTTCAATCTCTTCCACACTGGGCAACTGCGATTGCAGATTTTCCGGCAGTGACTGAGTGAGCTGGTATTCCGAGACGCCAATGGGCTTTTGCATATCGCTGAGGGAATACTCTGCTACCAGCTTGTCTTTGTTCTTGCATAGCAGGATGCCAATGGTGGGCGCATCGCCCTCTTTACGCAGCTGTTCGTCCACGGCCCTGATGTAAAAGTTCAGTTTGCCTGCGTGTTCTGGTTCAAAATCAACCGTCTTTAGCTCAATCACCACATAACAATGCAGCTGGGCATGGTAAAACAGCAGGTCGATATAAAAATCCCGTTGTCCTACCTGTATATGATACTGCTTGCCCATATAAGCAAAGCCAGCCCCTAATTCCAGCAAAAACTGGGTGATATGCTCGGTCAAACCCTGCTCAAACTCACGCTCGTTGTAGTTTTGGGTCAAGCTCAGGAAATCAAACACATAGGGGTCTTTCAGGGTCTCTTGTGCCAGATCAGATTGTATGGCTGGCAGGGTGGTACTAAAGTTACTGACGGCCTGCCCCTCACGCTGCCAGAGGCTACTTTCTATCTGGTGAGTCAGAACACTCCGGCTCCAACCGTATTTGATAGTGTTCTGCACGTAATACAGGGCTTCCTGCTTACTTTGGCATTTATTAATAATCAGTTGATTATGCCCCCAAGGTATTTGGGTTAATTGTGCAACAGGCTGTTGCGCAATTGACCTATCTTCAGACCAGAACGTATACCATTGTCTGATCAACTCAAGATTTCGACGAGAAAACCCTTTGATTTCAGGAAATTCCGCCATTAAATCCTTACTGAGCTGTTTCAGGAAGCCGTCGCCCCAATTAGCTTTGGACTGTCGACGAACAATGTCCTCCCCCAGTTCCCAATAAAAAGCCAGTAAGGTCGAATTCACCTGAACAGTTGGAACTACTGAACAGGAGCCTAACGAGTTATTACGTTTTTATTCGGCCTTAATCCCAATGGAATTAATGGTTCCAAGCTTTGATTGTAATTTTTACGGATAAATTACACTTTTTTTGTAATTACATATAACCCTATCTGTTCTATGCTCTTTAACCTAGGATATATGAGGCATTGAGCTATGACTGAAGTATCGAGGTATGAGTCGAAACTGTTTATTCATCATGCACTGGAATCTGTAAAAAGTTCAGGTGGGAACCAGAAACAGTTAGCTGAGTTGTTGGGGATTGAAGAGACTCGGCTTAGCGAAGCAAAAAATGGTAGATACTCTATTACCCCATCCGCTAAGCAAATGATTATTGAACATTTTGGTATGCCAAGACCTGGAAAAGGTGTTTATGTCAAAGGTGAGGTTTATGACAGTCTCGATGAGTTCATATGCAACTATGAGCAATCCAGTTTGGATAGGCACTTAAGTCGCTTAGCTAAGACGTTCAGTAGGTCGGACTATCAGGAAATTGCTTGTGGTTTATTCTATTGCTTGGTTGATAATGTAAGCGCTTCAGAAAAGCGCGATCTGAAAATTAAGATGATCAATGGTATTTTAAACGATGATCGCTTTGTAGAGTGGGGGAAGAAAGTAAGTTCGTATATTTATGGTGTTGAAAACCCCGCTTGTAATTCTCATAAAAGCTATGATGATCCGCCTGAACCTTTACCAGATTTTTCTTCTGAGCTAGAAAATGATCTGCTGAAAGGTTTTATTGATAGCGAGAGGAAATTATTTTCTTTTCCTAAAGGAAGGGATATTCATAAAGAAGAGTTTCGGAACACCTTTTATTGGCTGTGGCTATTAAAATACCATATGCCTGAGTTCAAGTTTGGTTTTCCTTTTGATGTGAAAACTCATCAGATGAAACAGATTGTTCTTACTGGGCGTGTAATAATGGATGACACCCATCAGACTGAAAAGGTTCGAGATATCAATCTTCACAAGGCCAGCGAGGTATCCACTCAATACAGCAGATACGAAAAGTTGGGTCATGTGCCTTATCTTGGGAGATATGTTCATCCGGAAGTAAGTATTGATCCACAATCCAAAATCAATTCAAAACCCGACTACTGGCCAATAACCCATCTCAAGTTATTTATGAATGAGTCAATGGAATATCACCTATGGATTAAGCTGGCCAGAGATTATCAATATAGTGATTCTCCTCAGATGGCAGATGAACGGGATATCATCATACGAAAAATACATTGGAAGGATTTATTTTCAGATATCGAGAAAATCAGAAAGTGGGTTGGCGCGGCTAACAGTCCAGAAGAATCTATCAAAACACAGATCGCGCTAGCTGGTGGATTTATTCCTGGTGCTGAAGTCCTTTGAGTCAGAACAAATATGGAAATCTTACCCTGCACTTCAGCAATGAAGCCCAGTGCAGGGCACTCACTCACCCCTTCAACATATCAAACACAACCCTGGCAAAGCCCCGAGCCAATTCAGGGTTGGAAAGATACTGCAACATCATTTCCTGTTGGGCTTCGTTGCTGTCCATTACAGCGTCATCAATGGCTTGTGGGAAGTCACCGAGCAGTGCTTGTTCAGCGGTATTGTTCTCAATCTGCTTCATCACGGTTTCGTTTTCGGCCAGTTTGTCCCGAACGGTGAAGGCATAACTGATCAGATCCGCATCGGTGAGGTTGTCGGTAATAAACATCTCATTCAGCCGTGCCACAATCTGGGATAAGAACTCTTCTTTCTTGTTCTTGGGTTTGGCTGAACCAACATCGCTGGAGGGTTCCAGTTTATAGCCCTCAGCGTCTTCCTTCAGTTCCCTCTCTTTTAAAGAAATGGCCTGCTGTCGAATCCTGGACAACCGGTAATGGCTCATCACCACGTTATCCAGGTCGATGTCATCTTCCTCGATGATTTTTTCACGGAGCAATGGGCGCAGATAGCGGGCGAAGAGGCTGAGTTTTTCCAGATCCTTGTCGTCGTAGTCCACAATCTGGGACATAAACTCGTAGAAACGGGTGAAGGTGCCTAAATCCTTCTTGAAGATTTCCAGCCGGTCTTTTTCCTGCTTGCACTCTTTGAAGCTGTTCTCTGCATTCGCGATCAGCACGGCATCTTTGGTCTTCTTGGTGCGTTCGAACATCTCTTTGGCAAGAACATAAGCCTCTACGGCGGAACTGTACCTTTTCTGCCAGCGATCCACAGCGGGCTTGCAGATATTGCTCACCGCTGCATTGCTTTTGCTCTTGGAAAGAAAAGCCTCGCAGAACTGTTCGACTTCGTTCCGGGTAAAGATACCGCTGGCGCGGAGTTTTTCGTAAAGGTCGAATACTTTATCCGGGTCTGTCACATCCGCCAGTTCAGCGATTTGGTAATACGGCTGAAACGCGTCCAGAATCTCTTCCGGCTCATTGACGAAATCCAACACAAAAGTGCCGCACTCGGCTTTCCCGGGGTAAGTACGGTTCAGGCGGGACAGGGTTTGCACACATTCAACTCCCCCCAGAGGTTTGTCCACATACATGGCGCAGAGCTTGGGTTGGTCAAAGCCGGTCTGGAATTTGTTGGCGACCAGCATAATCTGGTAGTCGTCGGTGTCGAAGGCTTTACGCATGTCCCGGCCTTTTAGCGCAGGGTTCATAGCGGTTTCAGTAAATTTTTGGTTCAGCAGAGCAGCGCTGTCCGGGTCGTCTTTGTGAAATTCCACCTCGCCGGAGAAGGCAATCATCACGGCGATCGAGCTTTTGCGCTCTGAAAGATATTTATCAAACGCCAGCTTATAACGCACCGCTTCCTTACGGGAACTGGTGACCACCATTGCCTTGGCCTGACCACCCAGCAAGCCCATGACATGCTCTTTGTAGTGCTCGGTGATGACTTTCACCTTCTGGGAAATATTGTACTCATGGAGCCGCACCCAGCGGTTGAGTTTTACCTTGGCTTTTTTGCTGTCTACCTCTTCGTCCTTGGCCTCTATTTTTTGGGCCAGCTGATAAGCCACCTTGTAGTTGGTGTAGTTTTTCAGCACGTCGAGAATAAAGCCTTCCTCAATGGCCTGGCGCATGGAGTACACATGGAAGGCTTCGGGCAGGTTCTTCTTGGAAGCAGGCTCATTGGGCTTGGGCAGGCGACCAAACAACTCCAGAGTTTTCGCCTTGGGTGTCGCAGTGAACGCATAGTAATTCAGGTTGCTGCTGCCCCGGCGTGAGGCAATGGTTGCGTCCAGCATATCTTCTGAAGACAGTTCTTTGTCCTCATCCCCATACTCTTTATCAGAAGAGACACCCTCCACCATCAACACTTCTTTCAGCTTGCGGGCGGTGGAGCCGGTTTGTGACGAATGAGCTTCGTCGGCAATCACGGCGTAACGGCGTTCCTTCAGTCTGGTACTGTTCTCAATGGCCGCCAATACATAAGGGAAGGTTTGGATGGTGACAATAATAATCGGTTGAGCACTCTCCAGGGCCGCTGCCAGCTTCTCCGACTTGGAGCCATCGCCTTCTTTTTTGTTGATACGCCCCACTACACCGTCGGCGTGTTCAAACTGGTAAATGGTGTCTTGTAGCTGATCGTCCAGCACGGTTCGGTCGGTAATGACTATCACCGAATGGAACTGCTTATTGCCTTCGTCATCATAAAGAGTGGAAAGCTGGTGGGCAGTCCAGGCAATGGAGTTGGATTTACCGGAACCGGCACTGTGCTGCACCAGATACTTGTTGCCTGTGCCTTCCGCCCTGGCCGCTGCAATCAGCTTGGTGACTACATCCCACTGGTGATAACGGGGAAAGATCAGGGTTTCCTTTTTCGACTTGCGGCCTTCCCAGTCTTCCTTCTCTTCGATCTGCAAATGCACAAACCGACCGATAATATTCAGCAGGTTATCGGGCAGCAGTACCTCGTTCCACAGGTATTCGGTGGCGTATTCATTCTTGTCTTCGGGTGTCTCATTGCCAGCACCGCCTTCCGCCGTGCCTTTGTTAAACGGCAGAAAGAAGGTATCGCTGCCCGCCAGTTTAGTCGCCATATACACTTCGTACTGACTCACGGCGAAATGCACCAGCGCACCCCGTTTAAAAGTCAGCAACGGTTCCGGCTTGCCGGTTTCCGGGTCTTTGGGCAGACGGGTCTTTTGATATTGTCGTTTAGCGTTTTCGATGGCCTGTTTGAATTCCGATTTCAGCTCCAGCGTTGCCACGGGCAGACCGTTTACAAACAACACCAGATCAATGCGCCATGCCTTGGCTTTTTTACCGGTTTCTGCCAGATGTGCGTCGACGCCTTCCCCCTCGGGGGAAGGTTGGGATGGGGGGACAAGATTGACATAAGGCGAATAAACAAGCTCCGGCACCACACGACAACGGTTTTCTTTATAGCGGGCCAGCGTATCCGGGTTCAGGGTATGTTCCGGCATAAACTGGCACAGGGAGAACCGGGCATTGCGAATCTTCAAACCATGACGCAATACGCCCAGTGTGCCAAAGCTGCGAAGCTCCTTATCAATGGCATTAGCGTCGGCTTTCTTTAACTGGTTGACCAGATGGCTGATAAAATGCTGTTCCGAATCCATCGGGAAGCTTTTGCAGAATTTCTGCCATTCCTTCGGCTGGGTGTTCTTCACAAAATCCAGCACATCGCTGGTATACAACGCCGTTTCCCGGTCGTACTGGTCGCCACTGCCCAGTAGCCAGCCTTTGGCTTGCAGGCGGGCGATCATATCGTTTTGGAATATCGATTCGGTGGTACTATCCATATTTCACGGTCTCAAAATGGCACCTAAAGGTCTCTATCTGGGACTTTTCAGGGATTATGCAGACAGTGTCTGCACAATGTATCAATCTGGCTGAATTGTCTCCACACTGCGGAGACAATTCGAGGATTCCACTATTCAGTTTTATTCTCAATACGTTTTCGGGCGTTGCGGACGGCTTGCTGGAAGCGTTCTTCCAATAGTTCTTTGGGTGGCATTTTGGTGAGATAATCTGCAACATGGATATCACCTTCATGTAGCCCCAGTAACTCAATCTGTTCTTGCTTTTTACCTGCACAAAGTATGATACCAACAGGCGATTGTTCACCGGGTCGGCGATCGTATTTATCAAGCCAACGCAGGTATAGTTCCATCTGACCTTTGTATTCTGCCTTGAAATTATCTTTTTTCAGTTCAATAGCCACCAGACGGTTCAGGTCTCTGTTATAGAACAGCAGATCAATATAAAAGTCGTCATCATCGATCAGAACCCGGTGCTGACGGGCAACAAACGTAAAGCCCATACCCATTTCTAGCAGGAATTGCTGCATTTCTCGCAGAATGGCGTCTTCAAGGTCTTTTTCCACGAAGGTGTCATTCAGGTCGAGGAAGTCGAGCAGGTAAGGCTCTTTTAATACAAAACTTTCATTGATCCTGCCTTTTTCCCGCAATTGGTTCAGGTCGTGCTCTATGGTTGTTTCTGGCTTTCTGGACAGCATTGTGCGCTCGTACATCAAGCTGCCCATGCGATTTTGCAGGGTTCGGGTTGACCAGCCTTCCTGAGCTGCCATCAGGTAGTAGAACTCTCTTTTCAGGTCGTCTTCGATATAAATCAGTGCTTTTATATGGGTCCAGCTCAATTGTCTCCGCACTGCGGAGACAATCTCAGGATCGGGAAAAGTCTCCGCAAAGCGGAGACAATGATGGAGTTGTTTGTTGCTCCATCCCCTGCCAAAGGCTGCTGTCAGTTTTTTAGCCAGATCAGTGATAATTTGCTTGCCGTAATCGGCTCTTTCACCTTTCAGCACCTCAGTATGAATGCGCTGCCCCACCTGCCAGTACAGAAGGGTCAGCTCGGCATTTACCGCCACCGCTGCCCGCTGTTTGGCAGACTGGATCAGGTCTTTGATTTCGCCGAACAGGTTATCCGGCTCTTTTGATGAAGCGGGTGTTTTGCTCATACGGTGGCCTCTGTGGGGTGTTCTTTTTGTTCTGTTGCTGGTTGCCAGTCACGGACGTCCTAACCCGGATATTTCATAAACGTGCTCCCGATCTCGCTTGTCCTTTGCCGCTCTATGGGAGTTTTGCTCAGTCGACCGTACTCCCCGGTACGGCGCTCCCTCGCAAAATCCCTTAGAGCGACAAAGTCCTCGGCTTTGGCATCCTGCGTCGCCCTACCTCCCACATCCATGTGGTCGTGCGCGAGATTCGGGGCAGTTTATGAAATATCCGGGCTAAGAGATTTCAGGGAGTGATTTAACCAGATTTAACAGCTCATGGGTTAGCAGAATCAGTTCTTTTAACAGTTGCGGGTTAATATCCAGATGCCCTTCGTATTCCGCCAGGTTACGATGGTTGTGGCATTGATCAAGAACCCGCCATTTTGCACGACTCACGTCTAATGTATGCTGCAAACACTGGAACACCAGATAACGGCTTTCAGAGCGGTAGCCGTGCCAGCGTAATGCAGCAAGTGACAAAGCATGGGCAGCACTCTAGGAGCCTGACCGAGAATAGCTGCCCTACTGCGGCGGCAGCAAATTGGTCTGA
>NZ_JAHHPS010000135.1:0-4890 GCF_024606275.1 Endozoicomonas sp. SESOKO4
CCCAGTTGAGTGATCGGCTGGGGTTTTTGCGTTGAGGCCAGTGAAACGCACATACTTGGGCGGCCCCCACCGATGGTAGTGTGGGGCTTCCCCATGTGAGAGCGGGTCATCGCCAGGCATTGAATGAAGCTGACCCCCAGTTGAGTGATCGGCTGGTTTTTTTGTTTTGTGGCAAAAAAGCGGCAGAAGAACTAAAGACGGACTGCGATAAATGCTAAGCCTGTGATCAACCCGAGGGTAGGATTGCTGGCATTCATAATGTAGAGAGCTGCGGGTGTATCAATAGGGACAAACAGGCGGCGAAAAAGTCGGGAGGTTTTTGCTGAGCTTTAATTATCTACGGCTAATCCAAAAGAGAAGATTAACAAACGGTTAAGTTTTTTCACCACAGAGGTCAAGAGAGTAAGAAGTGGCGTTTTTGCTCAATCGTATCTTGCCACTCTCAATGGTGGCGGTTCAGGTTTTTGGCTGGGTTCTGTAACAGCAACACTCTCCAGAAAATCCATGATGCTCTGAACATCTTCCAGTTCACCTTCTTCATTCCAGAGTACTGCGATGGAACCTGTCCGGAAGACGACTCTTACAGCAGAAGCAGGCAATTTGGAGAGTATCTCAGAGCTGACTCTGGTGTTTTCAGGCCAGTGTCCATCGGCTTTCTCCAGAACAATGAGCGAGTCATTGTCTTGAGCAAGAGACACTGTGGAATACTCAAGCCAGGGGCTTTGTTTGATGCTGGCAGCTTCAGGTAAAAGATCTTCGTCTCTGATTTCCCGGCAGGTAAAGCCAGACAGGATGGCCTTGTTTCTGAGCTTCATGCGTCGCCTTTCCGATCTGGAAGGTAGGAGCAGCATAAAGTTACCAATAATAGACAGAGCAATGAGTGCGACAATCCAGATCATGTTTTTATGTTAGAGGCCAAAAGTATAATAATATCGAATAACATCACAAATATCGTGGATATATAGATCTAAAAAATCGATGGGTCGGGGGGATCGTTCAGTTCTTGTTTCTCAATGCAGCATCTGCGACTACCTCTTGAATAAGAGAGGTAGTCGCACCGTTGTGTTATGCCAGTTCGCGCTCTGGGCTGGTTCGTACATGGGTCAGATAAAGTGGCAAACCAACCAGAAGGAAACCCCCTACCAGATTCCCCAGAGCAGTCGGTAGCTCATTCCAGATCAAGTAATCCATAACAGTAAACTCACCGCCCATAATCATTGAGAAGGGGAAAAGAAACATATTGACGATAGAGTGCTCAAAGCCCATGAAGAAAAACAGCATAATGGGCATCCACATGGCTACCATCTTGGCACCTGCAGAAGTTGAGATCATGGCACCGACAACGCCCATTGATACCATCCAGTTGCAGAGCATTCCCCGAACAAAAATGGTTAACCAGCCAGCAAGACCGTGCTCTTGGTAGCCTAAAGTTCTCGACTCACCAATGGCGGAGACCTTCGCAGCTATTGCTCCACCATCAATGCTGTAGCCGTAGGTCAAAATAAACGACACAAAGAAAGCGGTAGTCAGTGCTCCGGCAAAGTTCCCCAGAAATACCAGCCCCCAATTCCTGAGAAGCCCTCTCATATCGACGCCGGGTCGTTTATCAATTAACGCCAGGGGAACCAGGGTAAAGACACCAGTCAGCAAGTCAAACTTCATGAGATACAGCATGATAAAACCGATCGGGAACAGCAGAGCTCCAATTAGCGGGGAGCCAGTATTGATAGTCACTGTAATGGCAAAGATGGCAGCCAGCCCCAGAATAGCTCCTGCCATGAAGGCCCGGATAAAGGTATCTTTGGTCGACATAAAGATCTTGGACTCACCGGAGTCCACCATTTTTTTAACAAATTCATCGGGTTCGATATAAGCCATATAGTTCCATCTCGCTTTATTTATTATTCGTCGAGTCCTTTGCAGCAAGAAAGATGCCTGACCTTTGATCTGTCTCTTAACATTCTGTTTTTTAATAAGTTAACCACTTACAGGATGGTCAACGCTACAAGAAGGGAATTGCGGGGAAGGAAGAGAATCGGTGCATTTTTGTGTAAACGTGCACCAAAGATGGAAAAAGTGCTGGTGCTCTTTCAGACGTATATCCTGAAGGAAATTAATGAACGACAAAAGCCTTATTCTGCGTTATAAGCCTTTCGATAATGACCTTCATAGTCGAAAAGCTTATCAATGACCGACCAATAGTGTTTCTCTTTTTGAGCAATCACGAAGTCAGGTTTGCGAAATTTCTTTTGCTGACGAATAACGGCATCCACGGACTTTGCCCTGAAAGGCTCAGCACGGTTAATCAAAGCATGCTTGCCAAAATGATGATAAAAAGCACCCTGTTGAGCAGGGGTATCCAGGCGGAAATACTCGCAGACTTCGGCTCCGTCTTCATCGTAGTAGGTAATTTTGATTCTGGGGTTATTGCCCCCGGAGTCAGGTTCCAGCGTCATGCCAGAGCAACGAAGAACCATGCAGTCTTTCAGGTTAAGGGCGTCTCGCAGTTTTTTATCCGGATCAACCAGTGCTCTTCTGCATTGATGGCACTTTCTGGCGGCAATATCGTTCTCTGCACCGCATTCTTCGCACTCCTTGAAGCGATAGCGGAAGTCACATTGAACCATTTGACCTTCAAACTCTTCAATGCCCTGACAGCGGCGGCCATAGTGTTCAACCAGATCACCGTCGTTGTCGAGGATGCCCCAGAAGCTGTTCTCATGGCCACAGGCAGGACAGGGAACCGTCACCGGAACGGATTGGGAGTCTGGCTTTGGGCTACCTATTTCAGGGCTGAACAGATCATAGCGATTTCCGGCAAAGTCTATCACCAGACAATCTTTCTTGCTTTCTGCCAGACGAAGCCCGCGGCCCACAATCTGTTGATAAAGACTGACAGACTCTGTGGGGCGAAGAATAGCGATCAAATCAACATGAGGGGCATCGAAGCCGGTGGTTAATACTGACACGTTGACGAGATATTTGATCTTCTGAGCCTTGAAAGCCTGAATCAGGTTGTCACGCGCCTGAGTGTGCGTGTCACCAATAATCAAAGCAGATTCAGATTCTGGCAGATAGCCTATTATTTCCCGGGCATGATCCACGGTGGAGGCGAAAATCATGACGCCTTTTCTGTCTTCTGACGCTTTCATAACCTGGGTGATGATCTGTTTCGTTGCCCGCCCTTTGCCTTCCAGAAGCTTGTTCAGATCCGCTTCGCTGCAGCGACCAAAACGGTCTCTTGATAAAAGGCTAAAGTCGTAAAAAATAACTGGAGCATCGATTAAAGTTGCGGGTGTCAGATAGTGATTTTTAATCATGTACGACAATGGAAGTTCATAGATACAGCTTTTGAAAAATCGCTTTTCAGCCGTTTTCAGGGTGCCTTTTTTGTTTCCAGGCAAGTAATGCTGATAAATCCAGCCCATTCCAAGCCGATAGGGTGTAGCCGTTAACCCCAGTATTTTCAGCCTCGGATTGAGCGTTTGGAGGTGCTCTATGACCCTGTGATAACTGGAGGTCTTCTCCAGAGAAACCCGATGGCACTCATCAATGACCAGTAGCGAGAAATGATCGTCATCAAACTGATTCAGGTTTTTGGCGACCGATTGAATACTGCCGAATACAACCTGCTCAGAAGCTTCTTTCCTGCCCAGGCCGGCACTGAAAATGGAGGCTTTCAAATCATAGCTCTCATACTTGGCATGATTCTGTTCAACCAGCTCTTTGACATGAGCCAGAATCAAAACCCGGCCACGGGCAATTCGCCCCAGTTCACTGATCACCAGACTTTTACCTGCACCTGTGGGCAGAACCACAAGAGCAGGGTCGTCACTTTTGCGAAAATGCTGTATCACTTTGGAAACAGCTTCTTTTTGATAAGAGCGTAGCCGGAAAGTCATTGATTGATTATATAGGTCCTTGATAAAAGGCTGAACAGCGAATGACTTTTCATATCTATATCACTGGCATCAGACCTGCTGTTGTATAATCAACCCTTTATTCTTTTTCAGGACAAAGCAGGGTATGGCAAACGCTTTCGCACGTCGATTTCAGTTGATAGTTGATCGTCTGACACAGGGTAACAAAAAACAGTTTGCCGAAATGACAGGTAAATCCGCCTCTCATATCTATAAAATCTGTCGGGGTACCAGCCGCCCTTCCATGGCTTATCTGGAAAGTCTCTATGATGAGTTTCGGGTAGACTTAAACTGGTTGTTGACGGGTAATCAAAACGACAGTGGACAAATATCTAATGCTTCAGACAGTAAAGAAATTGTCTTCACTCCTATGTTTGATGTGCAGGCCAGTGCAGGAATGGGCTCTGTGGTGCAAGGTGAAGATGTCAGCGACTATTTTGCCTTTAATAAAGCCTTTCTGAGCCGACAGCTGGGCGTTTCCGGTGAAAACCTGGCATTTGTCAGGATCAGTGGTGACAGTATGCTTCCTACTTTTCGGGACGGAGACCAGGTGTTGGTAGATATGTCCCGGAAATCAGTTCAGAGTGAAGCGGTTTATCTTATTCAGACAGACGATGGTTTGATGGCCAAGCGGGTCAAACAGATACAGCATGAACTGGAAATAACCAGCGATAACCCTGAGTATCCCGGTTGGAATATTGATCTGAAAAAGCTGGAAGAGAATCCGGTAGTGGGCAAGATCATCTGGTGTGCCCGGGCGGTTTGAGCACTATGGTAGGGGGCACAATTTTCAATATCGTTGAGCTAGAAAAAGCATTCTGTCATGCCAATCCGCTACAGCAGAATTGGCACTAAGGAAGCAGTGTCCCCTGCAAATAAAAAAGGGTTACGATTGCTCGTAACCCTTTTTTATATATGGTGCCTAGGGGCGGAATCGAACCACCGACACGCGGATTTTCAATCCGCTGCT
>NZ_JAHHPS010000136.1:0-4533 GCF_024606275.1 Endozoicomonas sp. SESOKO4
GATGGGGGCTGAGGTGACTGGCCCTGTTGAAGACCGATTTCAGTTTGAAGTGCGTCAGGGTGTGAAACCGAATTCTACTGAGGTGCGCCTGAGGATCAAGTCTCGTGCCATTTTGGAGGAAAGTCAGTCGACCACCGAACCCAAGTGGAACAACCTTTCGGAGCGCAGTCAGAAGATGCGTGACAGTATCCTGAACGAACTGCTGTTGTTTATGGTGCGGGATGACAGTGATAAATCCGTCTCCTACTTGGCTCAGGATCTGAACCTGGGTGACCTGGCTGTTATTGAACAGGACGGTGCCGGTAACCCGCTACTGAGAATGGATCAACTCTCTTATGCCCGTAGCTGGTCTGCAGTTGATGCGGCCCTGCAACAGACAGGGGTGGATGTGACTGACAAGAACCGTTCGGCAGGTATCTTCTATCTGCAGGTAGACCCTAAAGGAGTGGTCAGGAAAGAGAAAGAGTCCGGTGGCTGGTTCAGTGGCTGGTTTGGCGGTGGTGAAAAGAAAGAGACACCAAAAGAGGTTTTGTTAATGAGGGTCTCAGAGTTGAATGGGGTCGTCCGGGTATCGGTAGAAAAGGATGCCAATACTTCAGCGCCTGCCGACATCAGTCGTAAGTTGCTGAATCTTGTGAAGGAAAACCTCAAGTAGTGTAGAATCCCAGTGTTAAGGCCAGTCTCCATGACTGGTTTTTTTTTGTTTTTGTTTGCCAGGCAACGCAAACAGTTCCATGGGGCGGCTTTAAGTTTCGCTCCTGTTGATTGTTCATTAGTAGAAGGCAGGATATTGGCAATGAGCCTTGCTGGTAAAGTACTGGCCGTAAATAACGACCTTCCTATTCGAACAGAGCTTCCCGTGCACTCAGGCAAGGTCCGCTCTGTTTACTGGTTGACAGAGGCGGACAGCCGTCGCCTGATCAGGGAAAAGGGCTATGATGTAGCTGACGATACCCCTTTGGCCATCATGGTGATTTCTGACCGAATGAGTGCCTTTGACTGTATCTGGAGGGGCGAAGGCAACATGAGGGGGGTTCCCGGTAAAGGGGCTGCCCTGAATGCGATCTCCAATCATTGGTTCAAACTTTTCAGGGAGTCCGGTCTGGCTGACAGCCATATACTGGATATTCCCCATCCCTTTGTCTGGATTGTTCAAAAAGCCCGGCCAGTGATGATTGAAGCGATCTGTCGTCAATACATTACAGGGTCGATGTGGCGAGCTTACAGCAAGGGTGAGCGTGATTTCTGTGGTATCCAGCTTCCGGATGGTCTTGAGAAGGACCAGAAATTACCGGAATTACTGGTGACACCTTCCACTAAAGGTATTTTGAAAGGAATCCCCGGTGTGCCAGAGGTGGATGATGTTAACATCACCCGGGCTGACCTTTTGACGAATTACGACGCTTTCGGCTTTCAGAAGCCTGAAGATATTGATCGTTATGAAAGGCTCCTGAGAGAAGGCTTCGGTGTCATTTCACAAGCTCTGGGTCAGTTGGGCCAGGTGTTTGTGGATACCAAGTTTGAGTTTGGTTATGTCACCGGTGTTGACGGTCAGGACAAGCTCATTTACATGGATGAAGTGGGGACACCGGATTCTTCCAGAATTTGGGACGGAGCTTTCTACAGGACCGGTAAGGTGGTGGAAAACTCCAAGGAAGGTTTCCGTCAGCAGTTGCTGAGTTATTTTCCTGATCCGGACATCCTGCTCAACAAGGACAGGATGGACGAGAGACGGGCTCTGGCCGAAGAGAATGAGCTGCCCCCATCCATCATGATGGCCGTTTCCAAAACCTACCTGGACATTGCTGAGCGCATAACAGGCGAGCCTCTTCAGCTCTCGGACAACCCCAAAGCTGAAGTCGTCACCATTCTCAAGGATGAATATGGTTTGATTGATTAATGACTTTGGTCCGGAGTTCTTCGGTTCTCTGGGTCGGTTTGACGAGGGGGTGGTCTTTTAATAGCGATTGGTTATTAATAAAAATCTGCAGTATGACGGGAATCGGCTTACTTTTTTCAATTTATAGTCCGCGTAAGGCTTACGTCATCTGTTTTTTATGCACAAATGTCAAGCCCTTGACGTCAAAAAAATGCATCTGGTCTAAGTAATTGATTTTATAAGGATGAGTTGTAACCTATTGAAAAATAAAGAAAAATAATTGATCAAAAAATGATCGATTTGTATGAGGGGCAGTAAGAATAGGTCTTTCTGAATGATTTCACGGGTTCTTCCACAAACTTATCCACAGATTTTGTGGGTAAGATTTCAGTAATGCTTCATCTGGAAGTCATGTAATCTGCCACCAAAGCCCTTTATTACAACTTTTTATTAAAGAATGCTGGGCTCCTGACGAGTCGGCTAGAGAATCTGAGCATGAATGAATTGCCAAATATTGTAGATCTGACTGAAGAAAATGTCCGAGAAGTATTAATTGAGCAGTCGGCCCAGCGACCGGTGCTACTGGATATCTGGGCTGAGTGGTGTGAGCCCTGCAAGAGTCAGCTACCGATTCTGGACAGCCTGGTAGAGAACTATCAGGGTAAGTTTCTGTTGGCCAAGCTGGATGCTGAGCAACCTCTGGGCCAGCAGTTAATGGCTCAGCTGGGGGTGCGTAGTGTACCGACTCTGGTCTTCTTTCATCAGGGACAGCCTGTGCAGGTGTTGTCCGGCTTGCAGACTGAAGCTGCCCTGAAAGAAGTGCTGGACCCGTTAACCATGAGCCCTGTGGAGCGGATCAGGTTACAGGTTGAGCAGTTGATTGAGGAGGGGCAGCATGAGCAGGCGCTGACGCTGTTACAACAGATTCTTCAGGAAGAGCCTGAAAATCACGGGCTTCAGGTGCTTCAGGTTAACCTGCTGCTGGCAGTAGGTCGCATTGACGATGCCAAAACACTGATGGCTGCATTGCCTGACGATACTGCCGGTATTGCCCAGCCCAGGGCAAAGCTGGCTTTTTATGAAATGATGGTAGAAGCACCGCAAAGGGTAGAGTTGGAAGCTTGTCTTCACGATAATGAAAACGATCATGAGGCACGTTATCAACTTGCTATCAGTCAGGTGGTTGCCGATGAAAATGAGCAGGCTCTGGAAAACCTTCTGTTGATCGTGAGGAGAGACCGTGCCTTCCGCGATGACGGCGCCAGACTTTTAATGCTGAAGGTTTTTGATCAGCTGGGTGCTGGAAGCTCACTGGCCAAGCGTTATCGAGGCAAGCTGTTTGGCTTGATGCATTGATGCATTGATGCATTGATGGATTAGTGAGTCGGGCTTCCTGTGAATGGAAGCCCGATGGCGATTAAGGTTCAGCAGTTGCTTCCGTGAGTCCGCCCAGAGTCTCGACCAGATCATTGATCAGCTTTCTCAGGGAGAGGCTCATGACTGCGAAATCGGCATCAAATTGTTCGGCTGCGGTTTCCGCTTCCACTTCGTCCAGTTGATCCTGGATCACTTCACTAAATTTTAGTTTTCGAACAGTCAGGTCATCGCTGAGCACAAAAGTCTGTGCTTCGTCCCATTGCAGGGATAATTTGCTTACCTGCATGCCACCTTCCAGGTGTGCCTGGATTTCTTCTGTGATCAACGTCTGTCTGCGAACATTAATCTGTCCACCCTCGTCACCAGGCTCTCGCAGGTCGCATTCGTCACCCAGAATAAAAGGCGCTGGCACTGCAGGGTTTTCGGACAGCCATTGTGTCATGGAGGCTGAGGGCGGGTTCTTTAGGGAGGGGTTAATAATCGGCAGGCTGCCCAGGCATTCCCTTAAACAGCTGGTGAGTTCTTCTGCTTTCTTGAAGGAGGATGCGTCCACAACCAGCCAGCCCTCTTTTGTATCCACATAAGCGAACGTTTTCTGGTGTTTGGTGAAGGCTCTGGGCAACAATTCCATTGTAATGTCATCCTTGAGCGCTTTTTTTTCTTTGCTGAACACTTCTCGTTGTTCTTCTTGTTCTATTGTTTCTATTTTTTCTTCCAGGGCATCCTTGATAACACTGGCGGGAAGAATCTTCTCCTCTTTCCTGGCGCAGATCATGACAAAGTCACCAGTGGTGTGTGTCAGCATATCGCCATGGCGACCCAAAGGTGGAACCCAGCCATATGAGCTAATGTCCTGGCTGTTGCAGCCACGAAAGCGTTTTTCAGAGAGCTTCTCTTCCAGCTCCTCACTATTCCATTTAACGGGTTTGGTAAAACGATAGAAAATCAGGTTTTTAAACCACATGATTGAGTCCATGCAAAATTGAGTGTCTGCATTATACGCATCAAGCTTCCGCTACGTGAGAGAAAGTACATGCTGTTTCTGGCCCGAAAGCATTCATAAAACTGCTTTGATCGGTTTAGGATTTTTGCAGCCTTAATACAGTTTTGCAGTACTCTGTTGCGGATACTTATAAAAAAAGTGTCTAAAGGCTGTTGCGTGAAGTTCGGTTCGCTGCTTATAATGCGCCGCGTTGTTGAGAGACACATGGCCAAGACCGAAAGGGTGATTAGCTCAGCTGGGAGAGCATCTGCCTTACAAGCAGAGGGTCGGCGGT
>NZ_JAHHPS010000137.1:0-1370 GCF_024606275.1 Endozoicomonas sp. SESOKO4
CTGACCAGGGTAAATGGCAAATCGGGTACTATGCGCAGGGCCACGATATAGTCGATGGGCGTCAGGCTGGGCAACGCATATCGGCCATTGCCTGATTTCCAGTGAAAGGTCGCCAGCGTCTGATTGCTGGCTAATGTCACTGGCTGATCACGTGCTGGTAACCGGGCCGGCATGAGGGTTTCGAATCCCTCAATGTGTTGATCATTAATATTGGTCCGTCTGATATTACCCTCAGCAGTCACATAAATATCTTTTGCCCACCAACGATACATATGGGTAGAGTGCTTGTTCGTGTCAAAAATCTTGTAATGGAAAACGTGTTGCAACTCCAGAGCCTCATAGTTCGTTCTCCGATCCAATCTCTTACCCTGATTCTCGTCGACTTCTTGAATGTATTGTTCAGGAGCGTTATCACCGCCAATCGCTGAGGCCTCGTTAGAGTAATCACCCACCCAATGGTTCGGCAGATCACTTATCTCACGCCAGAACGCAGGCCACCATCGAACTTCATTAGCGTTCCATGCCCCTATCCGCCGGTCAGCCTCCCGCAGAAAAGGCTGGTTAGCTGATCTTTTCAGCGTTTTTTCCTCCTCTTCTGTCAGAGCAAACACGCTATTAGCATCCACGCCCGTACCGGCAAATTCATGATCAAACCAGCGTTGCTGCCAGTGTCGGTAGAGTGCCTGAGTGAGAATATCGTCTGACTGATCCGGCTTCAGGGCAAGACCGGATGCTCGCCATCTGGCCTGAGCCACTATCTTGATAACTTCCGTTTTAGCTTCCCCTTCGTTCAGACGAGTGCTGATAAGAATTTCATGGCGTTTTTCATCAATACTGTTGAGATAACTCCGTCGTATCAACCACGGACGATCAATCCCCGACGCTGTCTGGTTGAACCACTTGCAAAGTCCGGAATCAAACTTACCGTTGCTCATGGTTAGAGCCGATGAACCGGGCAGTTTCTCCAGCGATATTTTGGCGGCCATCAGATAAAGCCGGTAGTACTGATTGAAGCACTGTTGAAGTCCGTCTTGGGTAAAATCGCCCCCTCCGATGATGGCCCTGGCCACATTTTGCAAATCAAGACCGGTCGGCTGCAACGGTAAGTTTTGCCGTTGCAGGCAGGCCCTCAAACGACAATGTTGCTCAGTCAGCCATTCCGCCATGATTTTCCCCTGCCGGGTCTCTGGCAACACTTTCCCGGCAATGGCTTGCAGCTCTGCCGGGTTGTACTGCCGGATGGGTAAATGTCGGAAACGCCCTTTCAGCGCCGGTGATAACGGTTTTCGCCCGCTGTACTCAGGTGGGTTGATGGTGGCAAACAGATGGAAGCCCGGGTGGGCGTCACCGGCCAGAATATCGTTCAACTC